>NZ_LZJG01000151.1:0-684 GCF_001667785.1 Mycobacterium sp. E3247
TCCCTAACCCAGCTCGCGGATCTGGGCATCGAGGTGAAGATCGCTACCGGTGACAACGCGCGGGTGGCCGAAAAGGTGTGCGCCGACTTGGGTTTGGCCTCAAAGGGAACCATCACCGGCGCGGAGATGGAACAATTCGGCGACGAAGAATTCGAGCACGCCGCACAGAATTACACCATCTTCGCCCGCATCTCGCCGGAGCAGAAGGCGCGGCTCATCACCGCGGCGCGGCGCACCGGCCGATCGGTGGGGTTCCTCGGCGATGGAGTCAACGACGCGCTGGCTCTGCATGCCGCCGACGTGGGGATCTCGGTGGACAGCGCCACCGACGTGGCCAAGGACGCCGCCGACGTGGTGCTGCTGGAGAAGGACCTCGGTGTGTTGGCCACCGGCGTCGCCGAGGGCCGGCGCATATTCGCCAACACCATCAAGTACGTGCTGATGGGCACGTCGAGCAACTTCGGGAACATGTTCAGCGCCGCGGCCGCATCGGCCCTGCTGCCGTTCCTGCCGATGCTGCCCAGCCAGATCCTGCTGAACAACCTGTTATACGACTCCTCGCAGCTGGCGATCCCCACCGACAGGGTCGACGCCGAGCAGCTGCACGCGCCGTCGCACTGGAACGTCGCGTTCATCCGCCGGTTCATGCTGATCTTCGGACCGATCAGCTCGCTGTTCGACTTC
>NZ_LZJG01000152.1:0-5638 GCF_001667785.1 Mycobacterium sp. E3247
ATGTGCGGGTAGTGCAGCTCGAAAGCCGGGCGCTCCGAACGGATCCGGGGCAGCTCGGTGAAGTTGTGCCGCGGCGGCGGGCAACTGGTCGCCCACTCCAGCGAGTTGCCGTAGCCCCACGGGTCGTCGACGGTCACGACCTCGCCGTAGCGCCAGCTCTTGAAGACGTTCCAGACGAACGGGAACATCGACACACCCAGGATGAAGGCGCCGACCGTGGACACGATGTTGAGCCCCTGGAAGCCGTCGCTGGCCAGGTAGTCGGCGTAGCGGCGCGGCATACCCATGTCACCCAGCCAGTGCTGCACCAGGAACGTGGTGTGGAAGCCGATGAAGGTCAGCCAGAAGTGCAGCTTGCCCAGCCGCTCGTCGAGCAACCGGCCGGTCATCTTCGGGAACCAGAAGTAGACGCCCGCGTAGGTGGCGAACACGATGGTGCCGAAGAGGACGTAGTGGAAGTGCGCCACCACGAAGTAGGTGTCGGTGACGTGGAAGTCCAGCGGCGGGCTGGCCAGCATGACCCCGGTCAGACCACCGAGCAGGAAGGTGACCAGGAAGCCCACGGAGAACAGCATCGGGGTCTCGAAGGTGAGTTGCCCCTTCCACATGGTGCCGATCCAGTTGAAGAACTTGATCCCCGTCGGCACCGCGATCAGATACGTCATGAACGAGAAGAACGGCAGCAGAACGGCTCCGGTGGCGAACATGTGGTGCGCCCACACCGCGACCGACAGCGCGGCGATCGACAGCGTCGCGTACACCAGGGTGGTGTAACCGAAGACCGGCTTGCGGGCGAACACCGGGATGATCTCGGTGACGATCCCGAAGAACGGCAGCGCGATGATGTACACCTCGGGGTGGCCGAAGAACCAGAACAGGTGCTGCCACAACAGGACCCCACCGTTGGCGGCGTCGTACACGTGGGCGCCCAGATGCCGGTCGGCGGCCAGCCCGAACAGCGCGGCGGTCAGGATCGGGAACGCGATCAGGATCAGGATCGACGTCACCATGATGTTCCAGGTGAAGATCGGCATCCGGAACATCGTCATGCCGGGCGCGCGCATGCACACCACCGTCGTGATCATGTTGACCGCACCGAGGATGGTGCCCAGACCCGCGACGATCAGGCCGGTGATCCACAGGTCTCCGCCGGCGCCGGGCGAGTGGACGGCGTCGGACAGCGGCGTGTAGGCCGTCCAGCCGAAGTCCGCGGCCCCACCCGGGACGATGAACCCGGCCGCGGCCGTCAGACCGCCGAAGAGGAAGAGCCAGAACGAGAAGGCGTTCAGCCGCGGGAAGGCCACGTCCGGCGCGCCGATCTGCAGCGGCAGCACCAGGTTGGCGAACCCGAACACGACCGGCGTCGCGTACAGCAACAGCATGATCGTGCCGTGCATGGTGAACAGCTGGTTGTACTGCTCGTTCGACAGGAACTGCAGCCCCGGCGCCGCGAGCTCGGTGCGCATCAACAGGGCCATCAGTCCGCCGATGAAGAAGAAGACGAAGCAGGTGACCGTGTACATGATGCCGATCATCTTGTGATCGGTGGTGGTGATCAGTTTGTAGACGAGGTTCCCTTTGGGACCGGTCCGGTCCGGGTACGGACGAACGGCCTCGAGTTCTCCCAAGGGGGGCGCTTCGGCTGTCAACAGCTTCTCCAAACATCCGGATAGGACAGGGGCCCAAAACAGAGCTGACACGAATACTAACCGTCGATCCTGCCGACGTCAGGGCTGGTCCTACAAACTGTCGTAATCGGCTCGGCACCGCGGCGTGTCGTTTCGGCGTGCCTGGCACGGGGCCGGCAGGTGTTAGCGTTCGACGCGTGCTTTCCGGCGTGACCCGACCCGCGTTCCTGCGCGCGGCCGCCGCGCTGGCGGCCGCGGTCGCCGTCACGTGCAGCGGCTGCGGATCCGGCAAGCCGGGCACCAAGGCGAGCCCCTCGCTGGTGACGCCGACCACCCAGATCGCGGGCGCCGGCGTGCTCGGGAACGACCGCCGCCCGGACGAGTCGTGTGCGCGCGACGCCGCGGCGGCCGATCCGGGACCGAACACGCGGCAGGCGCACAACGCGGCCGGCGTCACCCCGGACGTGGTGCAGGTGCCCGCCGAGCCGCAGCGGATCGTGGTGCTGTCCGGCGATCAGCTGGACGCGCTGTGCGCGCTCGGCCTGCAATCGCGGGTGGTCGCGGCGGCCTTGCCGGACGGGTCGTCCGGCCAGCCCGCATACCTGGGCAGCGCGGTGCACGGCGTACCGGGCGTCGGGAGCCGCAGCAACCCCGACCTGGCCGCGATCGCGGCGGCCCACCCGGACCTCATCCTGGGATCGCAGGGCTTGACGCCCAAGCTGTATCCGCAGCTGGCCGCGATCGCACCGACGGTGTTCACCGCGGCGCCCGGCGCCGCATGGGAGGACAACCTGCGGGGCGTGGGCGGCGCGGCGGCGCGCGGCGGCGCGATGGACGCGCTGCTCAACGGCTTTTCCCAGCGGGCCGGCGACGTCGGCGCCCGGCATGACGCGTCTCACTTCCAGGCGTCCATCGTGCAGTTCACCACCGACACCATCCGGGTCTACGGCACCAACAACTTCCCGGCCAGCGTGCTCGGCGCCGTCGGCGTCGACCGGCCGGCGTCGCAGCGGTTCACCGACAAGCCGTACATCGAGATCCGGGCGACCGACGACGACCTGGCCAAGAACCCGGACCTGTCCGCCGCCGACGCCGACGTCGTCTACGTGTCGTGTGCGTCACCGGCGGCCGCCCAGCGCGCCGCGACGGTGCTGGACAGCAACCCGTGGCGCAAGCTGTCCGCGAACCACGACAACCGCGTCTACATCGTCAACGACGAGGTGTGGCAGACCGGCGAGGGCCTGATCGCGGCCCGCGGGATCGTCGACGACCTGCGCCTGGTGAATGCCCCGATCAATTAGCAACTCGGCGGGCGGTCACCCGCCGTCCTAAGGTGATGACGAGTAGCCACCCGGTGGCCCGGGAACATTACCTTAGCTAAACTTTTGACGACGCGACCACATCGAAGAGGGATATACATGAGCACTGTTTCGGCCTATGCCGCCACGTCGGCAACCGAACCGTTGACCAAGACCACCATCGAGCGCCGTGAGCCCGGCCCGCACGACGTGGCGATCGACATCAAGTTCGCCGGGATCTGCCACTCCGACATCCACACCGTCAAGGCCGAGTGGGGCACGCCGAATTACCCGGTGGTGCCCGGCCATGAGATCGCCGGCGTGGTGAGCGAGGTCGGTTCCGCGGTCACCAAGTACAAGGTCGGCGACCACGTCGGCGTGGGCTGCATGGTGAACTCCTGCGGTCAGTGCAGCAGTTGCAAGGCCGGGCTCGAGCAGTACTGCAAGCCCGGTGCGACCTTCACCTACAACTCCATCGACAAAGACGGCACGTCGACCCAGGGCGGCTACAGCCAGGCGGTCGTCGTCGACGAGAACTTCGTCGTGCGCATCCCGGACTCGCTGCCGCTGGACAAGGCGGCGCCGCTGCTGTGCGCGGGCATCACGCTGTTCTCGCCGCTGCGGCACTGGAACGCCGGCGAGGGCACCCGGCTGGCGATCATCGGGCTGGGCGGTCTGGGGCACATGGGCGTCAAGCTGGGCGCGGCGATGGGCGCCGAGGTAACGGTGCTGTCGCAGTCGCTGAAGAAGATGGAGGACGGGCTGCGCCTGGGCGCGAGCCACTACTACGCCACTTCCGACCCCGACACCTTCAAGAAGCTGCGTGGCAGCTTCGACCTGATCCTGAACACGGTCTCGGCGAACCTGAAACTGAACGACTACCTCAACCTGCTCGACGTCGACGGCACCCTGGTCGAATTGGGCATCCCCGAGCACCCCATGGAGGTCGGGGCCTTCCCGCTGGCGCTGGCGCGGCGCAGCCTCTCCGGGTCCAACATCGGCGGGATCGCCGAAACCCAGGAAATGCTGGACTTCTGCGCCGAGCATGACGTGACGCCCGAAATCGAGCTGATCGAGCCGGATTACATCAACGAGGCCTACGAGCGGGTCCTGGCGAGCGACGTCCGCTACCGCTTCGTCATCGACATCTCGAAGCTATGAGGCGACCTCTGACGGTTCTTCGGGTGCGCAGTGACGGGCAACCCGTTCGGCCGCCTCGGCGTGCTCGTCGTCGGGTACCACCTCGCTGACGTCGATGCCGGCCAACGGCCAGCCGGCCGCGGCCAGCGTGGTGGCCACCCGGATGATGTTTTCCTTGCCGGCATCGAATTGCGTCATGTCGGAGATGAATTCGGCGATCTCGTCGCGATCGATCGGGTGATCGATCGTCTCCGGAGACCCTTCCTTCGCGGTGATGTGGCGCACCACCTCGCGGATCTGGTCTTCGGTCAGCGGTGTGCTGCGCAGCAAGGCCATCAACGGCACGCGGTCCGGGCCGGGAACGCCGTTCGGGTAGCCGACCTGCAGCCACTGAATCACTGAGCGGCAGAAATGGTGGCGGTGATCCTTCTCAGGGGAGGCGGGTTTCGTCACCAGAACAGTGTCGGGCAGCCGCATCACGCGCGCTAGCGAGGCGTCGCTGGAACCCCACAATTCACATGCCGTTCATTGCCTGAACATGTGCGGCGCTTGCGCTTAATGGCCCGATTTGTCGTCGGCGATCCCTACCATCGAGGCGTGCTCAAGGCGCTGGTGGTCATCCCGCTGGCCTGCGGGCTGTTGGTCGGCATCGTCGAGCACAGCGCGGGGATGGCGTCCGTGGCGTTCTACCTGATGGTGCTGCTCGAGGTGCTCGTCGGCTGGGCGACCAACCGCCGATGGCCGCGCGCGGGCCACGCCACGTTGGCCACCGTTGACGCCATGGACGGGGTCGCATTCGAGCGCTATGTCGCCGCGCGGCTGCGCCGCGCCGGTTGGCGGGTGACGTTCACCCCGCCGGTCGGGGACTACGGCGTGGACCTGATCGCCGAGAAGGACGGCCACTTGGTGGCGGTCCAGTGCAAGCGTTACGGCCAATCGGTGGGCGTGGCGGCCGTGCAGCAGGTGGTATCCGGCGCTCGCCACCACGGGTGCACCAGGAGCATCGTGGTGACCAATCGCGAATTCACAAGGGCAGCAAAGCAATTGGCGCACACCCACGGCTGTCAGTTGATCGGCCGGAAAGTCCTGCAAGGTTGGGTGCCACCGCCCGCGGGCAGCACCAAAGATCCTGCGGGAAGAAAACCGGCGCAGCCGGTGTATGAATAGACGATCGGGCCGGCCCCAGTCCCTCCCCCCCGACAGTGCGGCCGGCCCGATTCTCAATCCAGGTAGGGCTTCAGAAGTCCCAGTCCTCGTCCTCGGTGACGACGGCCTTGCCGATCACGTACGACGAGCCGGAGCCCGAGAAGAAGTCGTGGTTCTCGTCCGCGTTGGGTGACAGGGCCGACAGGATCGCCGGGTTGACGTCGGTCTCGTCGCGCGGGAACAACGCCTCGTAACCGAGGTTCATCAGCGCCTTGTTGGCGTTGTAGCGCAGGAACTTCTTGACGTCCTCGGTCAGCCCGACCTCGTCGTAGAGGTCCTGGGTGTACTCAACCTCGTTGTCGTAGAGCTCGAACAGCAGCTCATAGGTGTAGTCCTTGAGCTCGGCGCGCTTGGCCTCGTCGACCA
>NZ_LZJG01000153.1:0-52476 GCF_001667785.1 Mycobacterium sp. E3247
TTCTTGGTTGGCGCGTTGTGCTCTTCCCCTCCCTTTTTTTTTTCTTTTTCTTTTTTCTTTGCCGCCGCCCCCCCCCCCCCCACTACTTGTCTGCGGGGGTAGCGTCGGGCCCGTGACCGCAACGCCGCGCGAATTCGACATCGTGTTGTACGGGGCGACCGGCTTCGTCGGGAAGCTGACCGCTGAATACCTGGCCCGGTCCGGGCCGGGCACGCGGGTGGCGCTGGCCGGCAGATCGACCGAGCGCTTGCGGGCCGTTCGCGACACCCTAGGTGAATCCGCGCGGTCCTGGCCGCTGGTCGCCGCGGACGCCTCGTCGCCGTCCACGCTGAATGAGATGGCCAGCCGCACCCGGGTCGTCATCACCACGGTCGGGCCGTACACCCGCTACGGGCTGCCGCTGGTGGCCGCCTGCGCGGCGGCGGGGACCGACTACGCCGACCTGACCGGCGAGGCGATGTTCGTCCGCGAGAGCATCGACTGCTACCACAAGCAGGCAGCCGACACCGGCGCACGGATCGTGCACGCCTGCGGATTCGATTCCGTCCCTTCGGACCTCAGCGTGTATGCGCTCTACCGGGCGGCGCGAGACGACGGCGCCGGCGAACTCGGCGAGACCGACCTGGTGGTCCGGTCCTTCTCGGGTGGCGTGTCCGGTGGAACCGTGGCGTCGATGCTGGAAGTGCTGGACACCGCATCCCGCGATCCCGACGCCCGTCGTCAGCTCGCCGACCCGTACACCTTGAGCACCGACCGCAGCGCCGAACCGGAGATCGGACCGCAGCCCGACCTGCCGTGGCGCCGGGGCCGTCAGATCGCACCGGAACTGACCGGCGTATGGACGTCGGGATTCGTGATGGCGCCCTACAACACCCGAATCGTGCGGCGCAGCAACGCATTACTGGACTGGGCGTACGGCCGCCAGTTCCGCTACACCGAAAGCATGAGCCTGGGGTCCTCGCCGCTGGCGCCGCTGGCGTCCGCCGCGGTCGGCGGAGTCGCCAACGCCACCTTCGGACTGGGCAGCCGCTACTTCCGGCTGCTGCCGCGCCGGCTGGTGGAGCGGATCGTCCCCAAGCCCGGGACCGGCCCCAGCCCGGCGGCGCGCGAGCGCGGCTTCTACAAGATCGAGACCTACACCACCACGACCACCGGCGCGCGTTACGTCGCGCGCATGGAGCAGCGCGGCGACCCCGGCTACAAGGCGACCTCGGTGCTGTTGGGGGAGTGCGGCCTCGCGCTCGCCTTCGACCGCGACAAGCTGCCCGATCTGCACGGCGTCCTCACCCCCGCCGCGGCGATGGGCGATGCCCTGCTGGCCCGGTTCCCCGCCGCGGGTGTGACGCTGCAGGTCGACCGGCTGGGGAAGTGACCCGGCTCACCTGCGATTTGGGCACTCACACACAGGTAAACGGCGCTCCCTAGAATTGACGGGTGACCGCCAGCCGCAGCCCCGCCACCGACCTGCCCAAGTCGTGGGATCCGGGCGCCGCCGAAAGCGCGATCTACCAGAGATGGCTCGACGCGGGCTACTTCGAGGCGGACCCGACGAGCGCCAAACCCGGGTACTCGATCGTGTTGCCGCCGCCGAACGTGACCGGCAGCCTGCACATGGGCCACGCGCTGGAACACACCATGATGGACGCCCTGACCCGTCGCAAACGGATGCAGGGTTATGAGGTGCTGTGGCAGCCGGGCATGGATCACGCGGGCATCGCGACCCAGAGCGTGGTGGAAAAGCAGCTCGCGGTGGACGGCAAGACCAAAGAGGACTTCGGCCGGGAGCTGTTCGTCGAAAAGGTGTGGGACTGGAAGCGGGAGTCCGGCGGTGCCATCGGCGGTCAGATGCGCCGGCTCGGCGACGGGGTGGCGTGGAGCCGCGACCGGTTCACCATGGACGAGGGCCTGTCGCGCGCGGTCCGCACCATCTTCAAGCGGCTCTACGACGCCGGGCTGATCTATCAGGCCGAGCGGCTGGTCAACTGGTCCCCGGTGCTGCAGACGGCCATTTCCGACATCGAGGTCGTCTACGACGAGGTCGAGGGCGAACTGGTCTCGTTCCGGTACGGCTCGCTCAACGACGACGAGCCACACATCGTGGTGGCGACCACCCGGGTCGAGACGATGCTGGGTGACACCGCCATCGCCGTGCATCCGGACGACAAGCGCTACACGAACCTGGTCGGGACGATGCTGCCGCACCCGTTCCTGGATCGCCAAGTCGTCGTCGTCGCCGACGAGCACGTCGATCCCGAGTTCGGCACCGGCGCGGTCAAAGTCACGCCCGCCCATGATCCCAACGACTTCGAGATCGGGTTGCGGCACAACCTGCCGATGCCGAGCATCATGGACGCCCGGGCCGTCATCGCCGATACGGGAACAGAATTCGACGGCATGGACCGGTTCGAGGCCCGCACGGCGGTGCGCGACGCGCTCGCGGCGCAAGGCCGCATCGTCGAGGAGAAGCGGCCCTATCTGCACAGCGTCGGACATTCCGAGCGCAGCGGCGAGGTCATCGAGCCGCGCCTGTCGCTGCAGTGGTGGGTGAAGGTCGAGTCGCTCGCCAAGGCCGCCGGGGACGCGGTTCGCAACGGGGACACCGTGATTCACCCGGCCAGCATGGAGCCGCGGTGGTTCAGCTGGGTCGACGACATGCGCGACTGGTGCATCTCACGGCAGCTGTGGTGGGGCCACCGCATCCCGATCTGGTACGGGCCGGACGGTGAGCAGGTGTGCGTCGGCCCGGAGGAGACCCCGCCGGAGGGCTGGGAGCAGGACCCCGACGTGCTGGACACCTGGTTCTCCTCGGCCCTCTGGCCGTTCTCCACGCTGGGCTGGCCGGACAAGACACCGGAGCTGGAAAAGTTTTATCCGACAAGCGTTTTGGTCACCGGATACGACATCCTGTTCTTCTGGGTGGCTCGCATGATGATGTTCGGCACCTTCGTCGGCGACGACGACGCCATCACGCTCGACGGTCGCCGCGGACCGCAGGTGCCGTTCACCGACGTGTTCCTGCACGGACTGATCCGTGACGAGTTCGGCCGCAAGATGAGCAAGTCCAGGGGCAACGTCGTCGACCCGCTGGACTGGATGGACAGCTTCGGCGCCGACGCCCTGCGGTTCACGCTGGCCCGCGGCGCCAACCCCGGGGGCGACCTGGCCGTCGGCGAGGACGCCGTGCGGGCGTCGCGCAATTTCTGCACCAAGCTGTTCAACGCCACCCGCTACGCGTTGCTCAACGGCGCCCGTGTCGCGCCGCTGCCGGCGCAGGACCAACTGACCGACGCCGACCGGTGGATCCTGGGACGGCTGGAAGAGGTTCGCGCCGAAGTAGATTCGGCCCTCGACGACTACGAGTTCAGCCGCGCCTGCGAGGCGCTCTACCACTTCGCGTGGGACGAATTCTGCGACTGGTATGTCGAATTGGCCAAGACGCAGCTGGCCGAGGGGAACGCTCACACCACCGCGGTGCTCGCCGCCGTGCTGGACACCCTGCTGCGGCTGCTGCACCCCGTCATCCCGTTCCTCACCGAGGCGTTGTGGCAGGCCCTGACCGGCCAGGAATCGCTGGTGATCGCCGCCTGGCCGCAATCCTCGGGTATCGATTCGGACCCCGTTGCGGCGCAACGGATCAGCGATATGCAGCGGCTGGTCACCGAGGTTCGCCGGTTCCGCAGCGATCAAGGCCTGGCCGACCGGCAGAAGGTGCCGGCCAGGTTGGGCGGCGTGGACGCCGCGGACCTGGGCGCACAGGTGGCCGCCGTGTCGTCGCTGGCCTGGCTCACCGCGCCGGGCGAAGACTTCCAGTCGTCGGTGTCGTTGGAGGTGCGGCTGGGCCCCCAGATGAACCACACGGTCGTCGTCGAACTCGACACCTCGGGCACCATCGATGTCGCCGCCGAACGGCGCCGCCTGGAAAAAGACCTCGCCGCGGCGCAAAAGGAACTGGCGTCCACCACCGCCAAACTCGCCAACGAGGACTTCCTGTCCAAGGCCCCGCAGAACGTCGTGGACAAGATCCGGGACCGTCAGCGCGTGGCCCGGGACGAGTCCGACCGGATCACCGCGCGGCTGGCCGGGCTGCAATGAGTTCTCGATGACCGAGCCCCCCGACTGGCCCGAAGACGACCGCCAAAACGGCGCCACCGACCTGGCTCCCACCCCGGACGAGATCGCCGCGCTGCTTCAGGTCGAGCATCTGCTCGACCAACGCTGGCCGGAGACCAAGATCGAGCCGAGCCTGACCCGGATCAGCGGGCTGATGGACCTGCTGGGCTCGCCGCAACGGGCCTATCCCTGCATCCACATCGCCGGCACGAACGGGAAGACCTCGGTGGCACGCATGGTCGACGCGTTGGTGACCGCCCTGCACGGGCGCACCGGCCGGACCACCAGCCCGCACCTGCAATCGGCGGTCGAGCGCATCGCGATCGACGGCCGGCCGATCACCCCGGCGCAGTACGTCGCGACGTATCGGGAGATCGAGCCCTTCGTGCAGATGATCGACGCGCAATCCCAAGCCGCCGGCGGACCGGCGATGAGCAAGTTCGAGGTGCTGACCGCCATGGCGTTCGCGGCGTTCGCCGACGCGCCCGTCGACGTCGCGGTCATCGAGGTCGGCATGGGCGGGCGGTGGGACGCCACCAACGTCGTCGACGCGCCGGTCGCGGTCATCACCCCGATCGGCATCGACCACGTCGAATACCTCGGCGACGATCTCGCCGGTATCGCCGGCGAGAAGGCCGGCATCATCACCAAGGCTCCTGACGGCGCGCCCGACACCGTCGCCGTCATCGCGCGTCAGGCGCCCGAAGCGATGGAAGTGCTGCTGGCCCAGACCGTGCGCGCCGACGCGGCGGTGGCCCGCGAGGATTCGGAGTTCGCCGTCCTGGGGCGTCAGGTCGCGATCGGCGGCCAGGTGCTGCAGCTGCAGGGCCTGGGCGGCGTGTATTCCGACATCTACCTGCCCCTGCACGGCGAACACCAGGCGCACAATGCGGCGGTGGCGCTCGCGGCGGTGGAAGCCTTCTTCGGTGCCGGCGCGCAGCGGCAACTCGACGTCGACGCGGTGCGGGCCGGATTCGCCGCCGTCACCAGCCCCGGCCGCCTGGAACGCATGCGCAGCGCGCCCACCGTGTTCATCGACGCCGCGCACAACCCGGCCGGCGCCACCGCGCTGGCGCAGACACTCAGCGACGAATTCGACTTCCGATACCTGGTCGGTGTGCTCAGCGTGCTGGCCGACAAGGACGTCCACGGCATCCTCGCCGCGCTCGAGCCGGCGTTCGATGCCGTCGTCGTGACCCAGAACGGGTCGCCGCGGGCCCTGGACGTCGAGTCGCTGGCGCTGGCGGCGGGGGAGCGCTTCGGGCCCGACCGAGTCACCACCGCCGAGAACCTGCGCGACGCGATCGACGTCGCGACCGCCCTGGTCGACGACGCCACGGTGGCCGGGGACGCCGAGGCCTTCTCCGGCACGGGCATCGTCATCACCGGTTCGGTCGTCACCGCCGGGGCCGCACGCACCCTGTTCGGCCGGGATCCGGAATGACCGACCGCAACCGGGCTGACCCCTGGAAGAGCTTCGGCGCGGTGATGGCCGCAACGTTGTTCCTGGAAGCGATCGTCGTGCTGCTGGCGATTCCGGTGGTGAGCGCGGTCGGCGGTGGACTGACGCCGGTGACGCTGGGTTACCTGATCGGCGTGGCGGCGCTGCTCATCCTGCTGGGCGGGGTGCAGCGCAAACCCTGGGCGATCTGGGTGAACCTGGGCGTTCAACTGCTGCTCCTCGCCGGCTTCGCGGTGTATCCGGGAGTGGGGTTCATCGGGGTGCTTTTCACCGGGTTGTGGGCCCTCATCGCGTACTTCCGGGCCGAGGTGCGGCGCCGGCAGGGGTAGGGGAGGCCACCGACCGCCGCTGCCGCGGCCGCCGCCCGGCCGATTCCCGCGCCGTTCTGTACGCTGTCGGCCGTGACCGAACGGACCCTGGTATTGATCAAGCCGGACGGCGTCGAGCGGCAGCTGGTCGGGGAGATCATCAGCCGCATCGAGCGGAAGGGCCTGACCATTGCCGCGCTCGAGCTGCGGCGCGTCAGCGAGGACCTGGCCGCCCAGCATTACGCCGAGCACGACGGCAAGCCGTTCTTCGGATCGCTGCTGGAGTTCATCACCTCGGGGCCGGTGGTGGCGGCGATCGTCGAGGGACCGCGCGCGATCGCCGCGTTTCGGCAGCTCGCGGGCGGCACCGACCCGGTGGACAAGGCGACCCCCGGCACGATCCGGGGCGATTTCGGGCTGGAGACCCAGTTCAACCTCGTGCACGGGTCGGATTCGGCCGAGTCCGCGAAGCGCGAAATCGCGCTCTGGTTTCCCGACGCGTAGCGCCCAGCAAACGGGCCGCGCCACGCTGTTGACGGCGCGTTCGCTCGGGGGCGGCTTGGCTTGCCGAGTGATGTGGGATACTGATGGAGGGTGAACGTCGCCGGACCGGCGTCGGACACCCGAATGAAGACTTAGACAAGCGCGATCATCGCCACCCCGCGTTGGTGCGCGGCATGTCAGGCCGTCATTCAGCACGGCGCCGAGTGCGTTCTCCGCGAACCGCTCGGGGCGAGACCATCACAAGCCCGGGGAAGTCACCCGGGCCCATAGCGAAGCCCTCGCGTGGCCGCGTCGCCATGACGCGCCCGGGGGCTTGAGGAGAATACGTGGTAGACGGTGCACCATCCGCAGAGTCATCCGAAGAGCCGACCCGGCACGACGAACTGCCTGACCGCCTGAGAGTTCATTCACTGGCACGCACGCTGGGGACCACCAGTAAGCGGGTGCTGGACGCGTTGAGCGCCCTCGACGGGCGCATCCGCAGCGCGCACTCCACCGTGGACCGCGACGACGCGGTGCGGGTACGCGATCTGCTGGCCGCCCAGCCCGACGCCGGTGCGGAGGACGCCCACGGCGCCGCCGTCGGCGGCGGGGAGGGCGACGAAGCCGCCGCGGAACCCGAATCGCGGCTGATGCTCGAGACCGCGGTGGAGCGGCCGCATTACATGCCGCTGTTCGTCGCGCCGCAGCCGCTGGAGGCGGACGAAGACGACGGGAACGCCGACGATGGCGCCGACTCCGACGACTCCGATGCCGACGACGAAGACGACGAGCAGGCCGATCGGCCGGCCAACCGTCGGCGGCGTCGTGGCCGCCGCGGCCGCGGCCGCGGCCGCGGTGAGCAGGGCGGACCGGACAACCAGAACGACGCCGGTGACGACGAAGAGCCCCAGCGGCGCCAGAAGGCGGGCCGAGGCGACACCTCCGACACCGAGGACGGCGACGACGAAGAGGGCTCCGACTATTCGGACTCCGATGACTCCGACACCGGTGACGACGGTTCGGCGGAGGGTGCCAGCCGTCGCCGCCGCAGGCGCCGGCGGCGCAAGTCGGGCTCCGGTGACGACGGCGACGAGAGCCCCTCGCCCGACGACCCCCCCAACACCGTGGTGCACGAGCGCCCGCCACGCAGCGGCAAGAACGGCGGCGACGGCGGCAACGGCTCGTCGAACGCCGAGATCAAGGGCATCGACGGCTCCACCCGGCTGGAGGCCAAGCGGCAACGGCGCCGCGACGGGCGCGACGCCGGACGCCGCCGCCCGCCGGTGCTGACCGAGGCGGAGTTCCTGGCCCGCCGCGAGGCCGTCGAACGGATCATGGTCGTGCGCGACCGGGTCCGCACCGAGCCGCCGCACCAGGGCGCCCGGTACACCCAGATCGCCGTGCTCGAAGACGGCATCGTCGTCGAGCACTTCGTGACGTCGGCCGCCTCCGCTTCGTTGGTGGGCAACATCTACCTCGGGATCGTGCAGAACGTCCTGCCCTCGATGGAGGCGGCGTTCGTCGACATCGGCCGCGGCCGCAACGGTGTGCTCTACGCCGGCGAGGTCAACTGGGAGGCGGCGGGGCTGGGCGGGTCCGACCGGAAGATCGAACAGGCGCTCAAACCGGGCGACTACGTCGTGGTCCAGGTCAGCAAGGACCCCGTCGGGCACAAGGGCGCGCGGCTGACCACCCAGGTGTCGCTCGCCGGCCGCTACCTGGTGTACGTGCCGGGTGCGTCGTCGACCGGGATCAGCCGCAAGCTGCCCGACACCGAACGGCAGCGGCTCAAGGAGATCCTGCGCGAGGTGGTGCCGTCCGATGCCGGGGTGATCATCCGCACCGCCTCGGAGGGAGTCAAAGAGGACGACATCCGCAACGACGTCACCCGGCTGCAGGAGCGCTGGAAGCAAATCGAGGCCAAGGCGACCGAGATCAGCGAGAAGGCCGCCGGTGCGGCGGTCGCACTGTACGAAGAGCCCGACGTTCTGGTCAAGGTCATCCGCGACCTGTTCAACGAGGACTTCGCCGGGCTGATCGTCTCCGGTGACGAAGCGTGGACGACCATCACCGAATACGTGAATTCCGTTGCGCCCGATCTGGTTTCAAAACTGAGCAAGTACGAGCCGCCCAGCGGCCCGGACGGTCAGGCCGGGCCCGACGTCTTCGCGGTGCATCGCATCGACGAGCAACTGGCCAAGGCAATGGAGCGCAAGGTGTGGCTCCCGTCGGGCGGCACGCTGGTCATCGACCGAACCGAGGCCATGACCGTGGTCGACGTCAACACCGGCAAGTTCACCGGCTCCGGCGGCAATCTCGAACAGACTGTCACCAAGAACAACCTCGAGGCGGCCGAGGAGATCGTGCGCCAACTGCGGCTGCGCGACATCGGCGGCATCGTGGTCATCGACTTCATCGACATGGTCCTCGAGTCCAACCGCGACCTGGTGCTGCGGCGGCTTACCGAGGCGTTGGCCCGCGACCGCACCCGCCATCAGGTGTCCGAGGTGACGTCGCTGGGCCTGGTCCAGCTGACCCGCAAGCGGCTGGGTACCGGGCTGATCGAGGCTTTCTCCACGTCGTGCACCCACTGCGGCGGCCGGGGAATCGTGCTGCACACCGACCCGGTGGACTCGACCCCCTCCAATGGGCGCAAGTCGGAGTCCGGGGGTCGCCGCGGCAGGCGCTCCAAGAAGAAGGGGGCCGAGGAGCCGTCGGAACAGTCCATCGTGGCCAAGGTGCCCGCGCACGCCCCCGGCGAGCACCCGATGTTCAAGGCGATGGCCGCCGGCGGAACTGCGGTCCGCGACGACGAGGAATCCGACGAGGCCGCCGAGGAAGCGACCACCGAGTTCGACGAGCAGAAGCCGGCGGACGCGGCCGACATGGAGGACGCCGACCAGGAGGACTTCGAGGAGTCTGACGAGGACACCGACGACGACACCGACGAAGACACCGACGAAGAGGCCGACGACGATCTCGATGACGACGACGAGGACCTCGATGACGAGGAGGACCTGGGCGACGACGACGAAGACCTCGAGATGGACGACGACGACCTGGACGTCGAGGATGACTCCGACTCGGACTCCGACGACGGGCCCGAGTCGTCCGGCGAGGCCGGGTTCGGGCGTCCGCGGCGCCGCTCGGCGATGCGCCGGCCGGCCGGCCCGCCGATCCACGTGGACTGACCTGGCCCGGTTTGACCCTGTAGCCGCTGGTCAAGTACCCTAGGACAGTTGTCGCCAGGCCGTGTGGACTTTGGCCGGCGACAGCGGGCCACCGGGCAATCGGAGTGGACCCGCAACCCAGACCCACTGAGCTCACCGCCGGTGGCTCGCGCGCGACAGAGCCGAAGAAGCGGCTGAGCAGAGGAAAGAAGGCAGGAGCAACGATGGCGACCTACGCAATCGTCAAGACGGGCGGCAAGCAGTACAAGGTCGCCGTCGGGGACGTGGTCAAGGTCGAAAAGCTCGACTCCGACCCGGGCGCGAACGTGTCGCTGCCCGTGACCCTGGTCGTGGACGGCGCGAAGGTCACCACCGACGCCGCCGCGCTGGCCAAGGTGGCGGTGACGGGCGAGGTGCTCGAGCACACCAAGGGCCCCAAGATCCGTATCCACAAGTTCAGGAACAAGACCGGCTACCACAAGCGTCAGGGACACCGTCAGCAGCTGACGGTCCTGAAGGTCACCGGAATCAAGTGATGAGCCGTCAGGCGAAGAACAGACAAGACTGAGCGGAGACCACAGAAATGGCACACAAGAAGGGCGCTTCGAGCTCGCGCAACGGTCGCGATTCCGCCGCTCAGCGGCTGGGCGTCAAGCGATTCGGCGGCCAGATCGTCAAGGCGGGCGAGATCATCGTGCGTCAGCGCGGCACCAAGTTCCACCCCGGTCTGAATGTCGGGCGTGGCGGCGACGACACGTTGTTCGCCAAGGCTGCCGGCGCCGTCGAGTTCGGCATCAAGCGCGGACGCAAAACCGTCAGCATCACGCCCCAGGTCTAGCCTCGCGAGCCGGGGCATCGCGCCCCGCGCGGGAAATCGCTGCGGCGGCTTCTCGAGGTGTTGTCGCCCGGGCGTGACTTTCGAAGGGCTGGTATCTGATGCCTCGATTCGTCGATCGGGTCGTCATCCACGCGCGTGCGGGTTCCGGCGGTAACGGCTGCGCGTCGGTCCACCGCGAGAAGTTCAAGCCGCTGGGCGGTCCCGACGGCGGCAACGGTGGCCGCGGCGGCAGCATCGTGTTCGTCGTCGATCCGCAGGTGCACACCCTGTTGGACTTCCACTTCCATCCGCACGTCACCGCCCCGTCGGGCAAACAGGGCATGGGCAACAACCGTGACGGAGCGGCGGGCACGGATCTAGAAGTCAAAGTCCCCGACGGCACCGTGGTCTTGGACGAAAACGGCCGGCTGCTGGCCGATCTGGTGGGAGCGGGCACCCGCTTCGAAGCGGCGGCCGGCGGCCGTGGCGGGCTGGGCAACGCGGCGCTGGCGTCGCGCGCCCGCAAGGCTCCCGGCTTCGCGCTGCTCGGCGAACCGGGCGAAGCGCGAGACCTCACGCTGGAGCTCAAGACTGTCGCCGACGCCGGTCTCATCGGGTTTCCCTCGGCCGGCAAATCGTCACTGGTGTCGGCGATCTCGGCGGCCAAACCGAAGATCGCGGACTATCCGTTCACGACGCTGGTGCCCAATCTCGGGGTGGTGTCGGCCGGCGAGCACACGTTCACGGTCGCCGACGTGCCGGGCCTCATCCCCGGCGCATCGCAGGGCCGCGGCCTGGGTCTGGACTTCCTGCGGCACATTGAGCGCTGCGCCGTGCTGGTGCACGTCGTCGACTGCGCCACGTCGGAGCCCGGCCGCGACCCCATCTCCGACATCGACGCGCTGGAAGCCGAACTCACCGCGTATACCCCCACCCTGCGGGGCGACACGACTTTGGGCGACCTCGCCGAGCGGCCCCGCGCGGTGGTGCTCAACAAGATCGACGTACCCGAGGCGCGGGAGCTCGCCGAATTCGTCCGCGACGAGATCGCCGAGCGCGGCTGGCCGGTGTTCGAAGTGTCGACGGTGTCGCGGGAAGGGTTGCAGCCGTTGATCTTCGGGCTCTGGCGGATGATCTCGGAATACAACGCCGCCCGGCCGCAGGCAGTGCCGCGCCGGCCGGTCATCCGCCCGGTTCCCGTCGACGACAGCGGCTTCACGGTTGAGCCGGACGGGGAGGGTGGCTTCGTGGTCAGCGGCGCCCGGCCGCAGCGGTGGGTTCGGCAGACCAACTTCGACAACGACGAAGCCGTCGGCTATCTCGCCGACCGGCTGGCCCGGCTGGGCGTCGAGGAGGAACTGTTGCGGCTGGGCGCCCAACCCGGGTGCGCCGTGACCATCGGGGACATGACGTTCGACTGGGAGCCCCAAACACCTGCGGGACAACACGTTGCGATGTCCGGCAGAGGCACCGACGTGCGACTGGAACGCACTGAGCGCGCCGGCGCCGCGGAGCGCAAGGCGGCCCGCCGTCAGCGGCGCGCCGGCGACGATGCAGTGGGGGTACCTCCCGCTTGCGGGGGACGCAGCGATGCGGAGGGGGCACCTCCCGCTTGCGGGGGAGAGCGGCGCAGAACCAGAGAACGCGGGGACGAGTCGTGACCCCGCACCGCGAGGCCATCCGCACCGCGCGCAGCCTGGTGGTCAAGATCGGGACCAACGCGCTGACCACCCCGTCCGGGGTATTCGACGCCGGCCGGCTGGCCGGGCTGGCCGACGCCATCGAGTCGCGCATGAAGGCGGGCACCGATGTCGTCATCGTCTCGTCGGGCGCCATCGCCGCCGGCATCGAACCGCTCGGCTTGACCCGTCGCCCCAAGGATCTGGCGACCAAGCAGGCCGCGGCCAGCGTCGGGCAGGTCGCGCTGGTGAACGCGTGGAGCGCGGCGTTCGCGCGGTACGGTCGCACGGTCGGCCAGGTGCTGCTGACCGCGCACGACATCTCCATGCGGGCGCAGCACACGAACGCCCAGCGCACCCTGGACCGGCTGCGGGCCCTGCACGCGGTCGCGATCGTCAACGAGAACGACACGGTGGCCACCAACGAGATCCGGTTCGGCGACAACGATCGCCTCTCGGCGCTGGTGGCTCACCTGGTCGGCGCCGAAGCCCTGGTGTTGCTCTCCGACATCGACGGGCTCTACGACGCCGATCCGCGAAAGACCAAGGGCGCCAAGTTCATTGCCGAGGTATCCGGGGCGGACGATCTGATCGGGGTGGTCGCGGGCCCCGGCAGCGACCTGGGGACCGGCGGAATGGTATCGAAGATGTCCTCGGCGCTACTGGCCGCCGACGCCGGGGTTCCGGTCCTGCTCGCCGCCGCGGCCGACGCTGGCACCGCGCTGAGCGATGCCTCGGTCGGCACGGTGTTCGCCGCACGGCCACAACGGATGTCGGCGCGGCGGTTCTGGCTGCGCTATGCCGCCGAGGCGGCCGGTGCGCTGACGCTCGACGAGGGTGCGGTGCGCGCGGTGCTGGCGCAGCGCCGCTCGCTGCTGCCCGCCGGCATCACCGGGGTGTCGGGCCGGTTCTATGCGGGAGACGTCGTCGAATTGCGCGGCCCCGACGCGGCCATGGTGGCCCGCGGTGTGGTGGCCTACGACGCCACCGAACTGGCGACCATGATCGGAAGGTCGACCTCCGAGCTGCCGGGTGAGCTGCGCCGGCCCGCGGTACACGCCGACGACCTGGTGGCGGTGTAAGCCCGTCAGCTGAACGGGTTGCTGTTGTCCTGCCACGCCGCCGATTCCGGGCGCGGCCCGAAACGGCGCGCGTAGTCCTCGTGCATCTTCGCTTGTTTCTTGTTCTTGATCACGTCGACCAGGTTCGGGTCGAGGCCATGCTGCGCCAGCCGGTGTCGACGCCAAACCTTGTTCAGCGCAAGCGAGATGAGCAGTGCCCAGATGTAGAGCGGCACCGTCATCTCGCTATGCACATACAGCGAAGCGGGCAGTAGCCAGAAGGGCGCGAGAACGAACAGCGGTGGTATGGCCCACCGGATCATGTGCCGGCGCACGGCGCCCTTGCCCGCCAGGTCGTTGGCGACCCAGTCGCGCATCGAGCTGGGCAGGGTCCGGCCGTAGGAATAGGCGACGTGTTGCCAAATGTTGGGCTTGGTCTTGGCGGTGGTCATGGCGGCTCCTATGAGGGGGTCAGGACTGCAATGCGCCCGCTGCCAAGGCGGCCGCGTTGATGCGGGTGAGCACCTGATGCAGGTGCCGAAGTTCGTCGATGTCGACACCGAGACGCTCGACCACGGCGGGCGGAATCTTGCACGCACGCCGACGTAGGGCGGTGCCGCTGTCGGTGAGTTTGACTTCGGTGGAGCGCTCATCGACGGTGCTTCGTGTACGGGTGATCAGACCGAGGGCCTCCAAGCGCTTGAGCATCGGCGACAGCGTGGCCGAATCCATCTGCAGCGTGGCTGCGATCTCCTTGACCGACAGCGGTTTGCGCTGCCCCGGCGCCGATTTCTGATGATCCCAGAGCGTCAGCATCACCAGATACTGGGGATGGGTCAGCCCCAACGGCTCCAGTAGCGGCCGGTAGACCGCCAACACGGCGCGGTTGGTCACGCTCAGCGCGAAACAGACCTGCTGTTCCAGGGAAAGCGGGTCGATGTCGGGCGCGGCCGGCGATGCCATATTCGCATGGTACGCGAATAGATAGGGCACTAACTACGTTGTTCCGGTCACAGGGCTGGTTGTGCCCGCCGGGCCACTGCCGCATCAGTGCGCCGAAGCGCTCTTGAGATAGAGGGCTCCCCAGACGATTTCGGCCAGCGTGGCGGCCAGTTCCGCGTCGTAGTCGAGCGGCTTCGCCGGAAGGTCCTGCTGGCACGCGCGCTCGACCATCCACGTCAGCGCGCTGGCCGTGGTGGCCGCGGGCAACTCCGGCCGGATCGAGCCGTCGGCCTGACCCTCTTCGATGACCCGGGTCATCCGCCCCGTGACAGCGGTCAACAGGTTGCGATAGGTCGCGGCGACCAGCGGGTCGTAGCCCGCCATCTCGTTGAGGGCGACCAACACCGGTTGGTGACGCCGATAGCTGGCGACGATGCCGTCCATCGCGGCGCGGACGTCGCCAGGATCGCGCCGCCCGGCCACACTCCACCACCGGTCCGCGCTGGCGGCGAGGTCGGTGAACACCTGGTTGGCCAGGCGGCGCAGCAGGTGGCCCTTGTCCTCGAAGTAGATGTAGAAGCTCGCGCGGGATATGCCGGCTTCGGTCGACAGCCGGTCGACGCTCAGTTCGGTGAAACTGGCGCCGCCGCGCATCAGCCGCTCGGTGGCGTCCAACAGCCGTCGCTCGATCTGCTCTCGCCGCTGCTGACGTCCATGCTCGCGGCTGGCCTGCGGCTTCCTGGTGACCGATGGCATTGGCCCAGCATAGAACTCCGTTGGACAACTTGACTAGACACTATGTCTAGGAATAGTGTCGCTGACGATCTGTGACCGGGGTCATACACAACGGAGGTGGGCCATGACCGTGATGACCGGGACGTCGGGCGCCGAGCGGCCCGGCCGGGCCTATGACCCCATCGACCTGTCCTCGCGCGCGTTTTGGTCCACGACCGCGGCCGACCGGGAACGCGCGTTCGCGGTGCTGCGGGCCGAGCGGCCGGTGAGCTGGCACCCACCCGTGGAGGACTCCCTGATGCCCGATCCGCAGGATCCGGGCTACTGGGCGGTCACGCGACGCGCCGACATCGTCTCGGCCAGCCGCAACAACGAGGTGTTCCTGTCCGGCCACGGTGTGATGTTCGAGAACATCCCGGTCGAGTTGCTCGAAGCATCTCAGTCGTTCCTGGCGATGGATCCGCCGCGACACACCAAGCTACGCAAGCTCGTCAGCGCCGCGTTCACCCCGAGGCAGATCCGCCGCATCGAGGACTCGATCAGGGCGAACGCCAAGGCCATCGTCGAAGAGCTGCGCGCGGCCGGTAGCGGGGCCGACTTCGTCGACCACTGCGCCAAGCAACTGCCGATCCGAACCTTGTCGGACATGGTGGGGATCCCGGAATCGGAGCGAGAGCACGTGGCGCGGGCCGCCGATGCGCTGGTGTCCTGGGCGGACCCGGTCTACCTCGACGGTCGCAACCCGCTGGAGGTGCTGGTCGAAAACCAGGTGTACCTGCACCAAATCGCCGGCTCGTTGGCCGCCGAGCGCCGCGAGCGTCCCGGCGACGACCTGTTCAGCGGCCTGGTCAACGCCGAGGTCGACGGCGACCGGCTGACCGACGCCGAGGTGGCCGCATTCTTCGTGCTGCTTTCCGTGGCCGCCAACGACACCACCCGCCAAACCACCAGCCACGCCATGAGGGCGCTCACCGACTTCGGGGATCAACGGGCGTGGCTAGTGGAGGACTTCGACAACCGGATCGGAACCGCCGTCGAGGAGTTCGTCCGCTGGGCCAGTCCGGTCATGACCTTCCGTCGCACGGCCGCAACGGATTTCGAGCTAGGCGGCCAGAGGATCCGGGCGGGGGAGAAGGTCGTCATGTTCTATCCGTCCGGCAACTGGGACACCGAGGCGTTCGACCACCCGGAGCGCTTCGACCTGAGCCGCAGCCCCAATCCGCACGTCGGCTTCGGCGGCGGCGGCGTGCACTTCTGCCTCGGCGCCCATGTGGCCCGGGCGCAGCTGCGCGCCATCTTCGGCGAGCTGTTGCGCCAGCTGCCCGAAATCCAGGCCGGCGACCCGACTTACGTGGCGGGCAACTTCATTCACGCCGTCCGCAGCATGCCGTGCACCTTCTAATGCGTTGTCATCGGTAACAATTCGTCAGCAAGCAGCGCCAGCAGTTCGGAGCAGCCCCCGTCGACCTTGACGGTCGCCAGGTCGTCCCCGCGGGTCCGCCCCCGGTTGATGATCGCGATCGGCATGCCCAGCGCGGCGGCGTGACGCACGAACCGATAGCCGGAGAACACCGTCAGCGACGAGCCGGCGACCAGCAGCGCGTCGGCTTCGGATATCAGTGAATATGCCTGGTCAACAACATCTTTGGCGACGCTCTCGCCGAAGTAGACGATGTCCGGCTTGAGCATGCCGCCGCAGCGGGGGCAGTCGAGATACCGGAACGACGTGGTATCGGCGACGACGGCGTCGGCGTCGGGTGCCACCGCGAGACCGCCGACCGCTTCCGCGCGTTCGGCGAATCCGGGGTTGAGCTCTTCCAGCCGTTCGGCAAGAGCGGCGCGGCTCATGGTGTACCCGCAGTTCAGGCAGACCACCTGGGCGTAGGTGCCGTGCAGGTTGATGACGTTGCGGCTGCCGGCCTTGGTGTGCAGCAGGTCGACGTTCTGCGTGATCAGCCCCGTCACCGCCGCGGCGTGTTCCAACGCCGCCAGCGCCCGGTGGCCGGCGTTGGGCAGCGTGTCGTCCATGTGCCGCCAGCCGACGTGGTTGCGCGCCCAGTACCGCTGCCGAAAGACGGCGTCCGAGGTGAACTGGCGGATCGTCATCGGGTTGCTGGGCGGCGAATCGGGTCCGCGGTAGTCCGGGATGCCGGAGTCGGTGGACAGGCCCGCGCCCGTCAGCACCGCGATCCGGCGACCGGCCAGCAGCGCGACCAGCTCCGGCGATTCGGCGCAGCGGGCGGTCACCTCTTCGAGGGTACGGAAACCGGTGGAATGTGGTTGATTTAGCGGCATGCCCACCGCCGCCGAGCATGCCGCTGAGCAGGTTGCTTCGGTACGTGAGGACCCGACGGCGCGCCTGGCGTTACTGCGTTCGCTCTACGAGACGCCACCAGGCTGGGACGCGCGGCGGCTGCCCTACCGACGCGCGGCGCTGGCGTTCATGGGCTGGGAGTTGCGTCGGGGAGTCCTGAACCCGGCGGACGCCGGAGCGCCGGGCAGTCCGTGGTGGCGGGCGGTCAACGACCGGCTCTTGCGCGATACCGCCGAGGCGCGCGCCCACGTGCTCGGAATGGGCGGTCCCACATCCTCATCGAGCGTCGCCGACGCGGTGACCTTCATTCGCCAACCGTCGGTGCGGACGTGGTATCGGGCTCACAACGCGATCATCGTGAGGGGCTACCTCGACAATCAAGAGCTGGCCCACACCGAATCGCGCGTCGAACGCTTCTTCATCAACGTGGTGCTGGTGCGGGTGCTCTTCGCGCACGCGTTGGTGGCGGCCCCCCGCCTGGCACTGGGCTGGCTGTCGCCTTTCGCACCTGTGCTGGGCGACCCGCGACTGGCAATCACCGGTATCTTCTTGCAGCTGTCGCGGGTGCTGCCGGACCATTACCCGCTGCGGGAAGACCTCGACTGGTACGTCGGGCGGGAAAACGGGTTCGGCCGCATCCTCGACCTCGGCGTCATCGGGCCGCGACTTGAGGCGCTCTACTCCTGGTCGGCAACCGAGCTGTCGATACCGCAGCTCTACCCGCTGCTGCGCGACGGCGTGCCCGCCTACGCCTGGGACAGCACCGACAGCGCGCCCTGGGACCCATCACCGAGGCTGACGACACGGGCGGCCCGACGGGTGCTTCCGCCACCGATTTCGTCGCCCGATTGATGGCGGGCCGACTAACCCAGGCAATCGGCCGCGGTGGTGAGCTCGGCCGACATGTTCTGTTCCATCATCTTCAGCGCGGCCGCGCCTAGATCGGGGTCGATGTGGGCGACGGCGTCGCTCGCGATCACGACGGGGAAGTGGCGGACGTAGGCGTCGAGTGCGGTATAGAGGATGCACTGCTCGGTGACCTGGCCGGTGATGACCAGCCGCTTGGTCTCGAGCCGGTTGAGCAGATACGCCAGCGCGGTCGCGTAGAAGGCGCTGTGCCGCACCTTGGTCATCACGCGGCAGTCCCCGGCCGGAACGATCGGCTTGACCAGATCCGGCCGCGCCCCGTCGAGCGCGGAGCCGACGATGTCGGAGAACTGGGCCGCGAAGTCGCCGTAGTTGTCGTTGACGTACACCAGGTCGACGGCGTCGGATTCGCGTGCGCGCCGGACCAAGTCGGCCAGCGGGTCGATGATGTTGGCGACATTGGGTATTAGTTCCTCAGCATCGGGATGCTGATAGGTGTTCATCATGTCGACCACGATCACGGCAGTATCGCTCATGATGGAGGGGATACCCGGCGGCCACGGGTTGACACAGGCCAGGCGACAATGGAAGGGCGATGGACTTTTACAACGCTTACAGCCAGGGTTTCGTCCGGGTCGCCGCGTGTACGCACCACACCGCGATCGCCGATCCGGCGGCCAACGCGGACTCGGTCTTACGGTTGGCGCGCGCGTGCCACGACGACGGTGTCGCGGTGTCCGTGTTCCCGGAGTTGACGTTGTCCGGATACTCCATCGAGGACATCGTCATGCAGGACCTACTGCTCGACGACGTCACCGGCGCCGTCGAGAACATCGTCGCCGCCTCGACCGATCTGCTGCCGGTCCTGGTCGTCGGTGCTCCGCTGCGGTACCGGCAGCGCATCTACAACACCGCCGTGGTCCTCCACCGCGGCGCGGTGCTCGGGGTGGTGCCCAAGTCGTACCTGCCCACCTACCGAGAGTTCTACGAGCGCCGCCAGATCGCGGCCGGAGACGACGAGCGCGGCACCATCCGGCTCTGTGACGCCGACGTCCCCTTCGGCCCCGACTTGCTGTTCGCCGCATCGGATATCCCCGACTTCGTGCTGCACGTCGAAATCTGCGAGGACATGTTCGTGCCGATCCCGCCCAGCGCGGAGGCAGCGCTGGCGGGCGCGACCGTACTGGCCAACCTCTCCGGCAGCCCCATCACGATCGGCCGCGCCGAGGACCGCTGCCTGTTGGCCCGCTCGGCGTCGGCGCGGTGTCTGGCCGCCTACGTCTACGCCGCCGCGGGGGAGGGAGAATCGACCACCGACCTGGCCTGGGACGGTCAGACGATGGTGTGGGAGAATGGCGAACTGCTGGCCTCCTCCGAGCGCTTCCCGAAAGGGGAGCGGCGCAGCATCGCCGATGTCGACATCGATCTGCTGCGCTCAGAACGGCTGCGGATGGGCACATTCGACGACAACCGGCGCCACCACCGCGGGTCGGCCGAGTCGTTCCGGCGTGTCGGGTTCCGGCTGGACCCGCCGGCCGGCGACATCGGATTGCGCCGCGATGTCGAGCGTTTCCCGTTCGTGCCCGCGAATCGCGAACGGCTGGAACAGGATTGCTACGAGGCCTACAACATCCAGGTGTCGGGGCTCGAGCAGCGGCTGCGCGCGCTGGACTACCCGAAGATCGTCATCGGCATCTCCGGTGGCCTGGACTCGACGCACGCGCTCATCGTTGCGGCACGCGCCATGGATCGGGAAGGGCGGCCGCGCAGCGACATTCTGGCGTTCACGCTCCCCGGCTTCGCGACGGGCGATCGCACCAAGCGCAACGCCATCGAGCTGTGCCGCGCACTGGGGGTCACCTTCTCCGAAATCGACATCACCGAGACCGCAATGGTGATGTTCAAGGAGATGGACCACCCGTTCGGGCGCGGGGAGAAGGTCTACGACGTCACCTTCGAGAACGTGCAGGCGGGGCTGCGCACCGACTACCTGTTCCGGCTGGCCAACCAGCGCGGCGGCATCGTGCTGGGCACCGGCGACCTTTCCGAAATCGGGCTGGGCTGGTCGACGTACGGGGTGGGCGACCAGATGTCGCACTACAACGTCAACGGCGGTGTCCCGAAGACGCTGATCCAGCATCTGATCCGCTGGGTCATCTCGTCCGGCCAGTTCTCGTCCGACGTCGCCGACGTGCTGCAGTCGGTGCTGGACACCGAGATCTCCCCGGAACTCGTCCCGAAAGGCGAAGAGGAAGAACTGCAGAGCAGCGAGGACAAGGTCGGACCGTATGCCCTGCAAGATTTTTCGCTCTTCCACGTGCTGCGGTACGGATTCCGGCCCTCGAAGATCGCGTTTCTGGCCTGGCATGCGTGGAGCGACCCGGACCGGGGCAACTGGCCGCCGGGATTCCCCGACGACAAGCGACCGACCTACTCGCTGAAGGAGATCCGGCACTGGCTGGGGGTTTTCGTGCAGCGGTTCTACTCGTTCAGCCAATTCAAACGCTCGGCGCTGCCCAACGGGCCCAAGGTGTCGCACGGAGGCGCGCTGTCGCCCCGCGGTGACTGGCGGGCCCCGTCGGACATGTCCGCGCGCATCTGGCTCGACGAGATCGACCGGCAGATTCCCGAGGAGTAGCACGCCGATGGGCCCGCCCGCGGGATTGCCGGGCGGGCCCGAGGGCGCCGGGCTCAGGCCCGCGCGCGGCGCCAGCCTTGGTATTGGAGTTCGGCGAACACCAGCGTATAGGCGCCGGCGGCCAGGTTCAACGCGACCCCGGCCGTGGTCAACGGGAAGGCGTCTTCGAGCACCAGAACCACGGCGGCCACCGTGTACGCCAGGTTGGCGATGATGACGCCCATACCCGCCCGGCGCACCGAAGGCAGGGCGGCGAGCCCGAACACGACAACGCCGTAGCCGATCAAGAACGCGCCCATGGCGTACTCGAAGGTCGGCGTGGTCCCCGAAAGCTCGGCGAGCCGGCCGGCCAGCGGCATCCCCGCCAGGCCGACCACGCCGCTGATGGCGGCGTCGGCGCGCATGGCCAGGCGAAGCAGGCCGTCCCGGGTGCCGGTGCGGTCAATCGTGGTCGCGGACATGATGTTCCTTTCGTCGATGGCTGATCGCTCCCGACGCTGCCCGCGAACCACTGCCAGATCGACGTCGGACGCTGCCAACCACTGCCAACCGCAGGTCAGGCCGGTGGCGCCGACCGCCGGGGGGTCAGCGTTCGTATGTTCCGGTCAGCACACCGCGGGCCAGCACGTGCCCGCTCATGGCGGCGAGCAGCGCCGTGGCCGCGGTGATGCCGTCCGGGACGTCCCGGTCGATCGCGAACACGTGGAACCGGTAGTGGTGCGGGCCGTGCCCGGGGATCGGGCGCGGCCCGGCGTAGCCGCGGTGGCCCAGATCGGCTCGCAGGCAGCGGATGCCCGCCGCGCCCGGGTGCAACCCGCCGGCGTCGAGGCCGTCCAGTGCCGGGTCGATCACCGCGACCGTGTGCAGCAGCGGGCGGGGCAGGGGGACGTCGACATCATCGATGATGAGCACCAGCTGCCGGGTCCCGGGCGGCGGCGGGCTCCACCGCAGCGGAGGCGAGACGTTGTCTCCGACGCCCACGCCGGCGCTGGAGGTCGGCATGGCGCCGCCGTCGGTGAACGCGGCGCTGCCGACGCTGATGGAGCCGGGCGCATCGAGCGCGGCCCGTGCGAGAGGGCTTCGGCGCGGGCCGGCGCGCACGCGGCGCAGCAGCCTGCCGGGCAACGCCGTCATGCGCCGCTGCCCGCGCCGCGAATCGCGACGGTGGGCGACCGCACGAGGTCGCCCAGTTCGCTGGGCAGGTATCCCTGCTCGACCAACCGCGGTAGCACGCCGCCGCTTTCGATGATGTCGAGGATGAGCCCGGGAAGGGTCGGAACGCTTCCGGACGCACCGGTGGTGTTGTTGCGCCAGGTGCCGCCGGTGAGGTCGAAGGTTCCCGTGTCGCCTTCGTGGAACACGGTGGTGGCACCGGGCACGGTCATCGCCGGCAGGCCGGCGTTGACGGCATTGCGGAAGAACAACGAGTTGAATTCCTCGGCGACGAGTCCCGCGACGCCGAGCTCGAGGAAAAGGGCCGCGACGGGCCGGGAAGATCCGAGCCCGAAGTTCCTGCCCGCCACGACGATGTCACCCGGGGACACCTGGTCTGTCCAACCGGGGCGGACCTCGTAGAAGACATGCTTGGCCGCTTCCGGCGGATCCATCTTCATCGCGAACGCCGGGTACATGGCATCGGTGTTCAGGTTGTCCCCGAACACCCAGATCCTTCCGCCGAACACCACGCTCATGCCGTCACACTCCTCGGATCGGTGATATGTCCGGCGATGGCCGAGGCCGCAACGGTCGCCGGTGACGCCATGAAGATCTCCGCCTCGGTGCTGCCCATGCGGCCGGTGAAGTTGCGGGTGCTCGAGGTGATGCACACCTCGCCGGGACCGACCACACCCATGTGGTAGCCGAAACACGCGCCGCAGGTGGAGTTGGTGATGACCGCACCCGCGTCCGCCAGGTCCTGCAAGTACCCCAGCCGCATGGCCTCCCGGTACACCGCCTGGGAGGCGGGCGTGACCAACAGGCGCACGCCGTGCGCGACAGACTTGCCACGCACCACCCGTGCGGCGATCTCGAGGTCCTCGAGCTGGCCATTCGCGCACGACCCGATGAAGGCCTGGTCGATCTTCTGGCGCTCCAGCCGGGAAACCGGGAGTCCGTTGCGGCTGACGGTTCCCGGCCGCGCCACGAAAGGCTCCAGCGTCGCCAAGTCGACACGCCGGATCTCTTGGTATCCGGCATCTGGATCCGGCGCGGCAGCGTCGTATCCGGAGACGCCGCGCTCGTGCAGAAACGACGTCAACACGTCGTCGGGCTCGAACGTGGCGAAGTCGGCGGAGACCTCGGCGCACTGGGTCGCAATGGTGCGCCGGTCGTGCATCGGGACGCCGGACAGGCCGGAGCCGCCGAATTCGAGGTTCAGGTTCGGGGCGTCGCCGTACTCGTTGGCGATATGCAAGAACACGTCTTTGCCGCTGACCGTCTCCGGTTTCGCACCCTCGAGTTCGTAACGGATGGTGGGCGCGACCTGAAACCACGTCGCGCCGGTGCACATGATCGAATAGACCTCCGCGGGCCCGAGGCCCCGGGCCGCGGTGTTGTAGGCGCCCGCCGCGCAGGTGTGAGAGTCGGTGCAGGCCAAGATCTCTCCGGGCCGCGCGAGTCCGTTCTCCGCGATCACCTGGTGACAGATGCCGTGCCGGCCGACGTCGTAGAAGCGTGTGATGCCGAAGTCGGCGACGAATCGGCGGGCCTGTGGGCCGCCCGCGGCGTCTTTGATGGTCGGCGCCGGCACGGCGTGGTCCATGACCACCGCCAGCTTGTCGGGGTCGTGGATCCGGTTGGGCGTGATCCACATCGTGGCGAACTGCAGGTCGATCAGCACGGTCATGTCGACCTCGACCACGACCGTGTCACCCGCCGACACCGAATGCAGACCGGCCTTGCGGGCGAAGATCTTCTCGATGACCGTCATGCCCATGAGGGGTCCTTCCGGGCGTATCGGGCGTCGCGTTCGAGCCATTCGGCCATCCCCACCATGTTGAAGAAATCGGCGGGCGTCGTGGGTAGGTGGCCGGCGATGTCGGTGCCGTTCAGTTCGCAAAGGCTCTGCAGCATGCCGAAAGTCGCCTGCACCAAGAGATTGCTCGGGTGGATCGCGATGGCGTAGCCCAACTCTTGCAGCCGCGCGGCCGACTGCAACGGCGTCAGCCCGCCCTGCACGAGGTTGATCAGCAGGGGAGCGTCCACTTCGCGTGCGATGCGCGCGATCTCGCCGGCGTCCTGTGGCGCCTCGACGAAGATGATGTCGGCGCCCGCCCGCGCGTATCGGTTGGCGCGCTCGATGGCCGCGTCCAGACCGAGGGGGGCCCGGGCGTCGGTGCGGGCCACCACGAGCAGGCTGTCGTCGGAGCGGGCGTCCAGCGCCGCGGCGAGGGTCTGTTCGAACACGGCCGCGTCGACCACCTGTTTGTCCGGCAGGTGGCCGCACCGTTTCGGAAAGACCTGATCTTCCAACTGAACTGCGGCCACCCCCGCCGCGTCGTAGGAGCGAACGGTGCGCACCACGTTCATGGGCGCCCCATAGCCGGTATCGGCGTCGGCGATCAACGGAACGTCGCCCAACGCGTCGGTGATCATCGCGGCCCGGCCGGCCATCTCGGTCGCGGTGACCAGCCCGATGTCGGGTAAGCCGAAGCCGGAGGCGGCCACCCCGGCACCGGTCATGTACGCCGCGGCGTGGCCGGTGCGTTTCGTCAGGTGCGCAGAGATCCCGTCGAAAACGCCTGGGGCGACGATGAGTTCGCCGGCACCGAGCAAGTCCGTCAGCCGTTGGCGGGCCGGGGTGGTGGGCATGGTTCTCCTTTCAGTCCAGGGCGCCCGCGACCGGGGCCGCGAGCAGATCGGTCAGTTGCTCGACATCGTCGAGGTCGTCGAGATTGAGCACCGCCCGCTCGATCGCCTCGGCACGGGCGCGGCGGGTGACCCGGTCGGCGAGCGAGTGGAACTTGCGGACCAGTTCGTCGTTGGTGACGGGATCGTTGGGCGCGCCGTGCGGCAACGCCACGCGGGCGCGGTGGACCGTGCCGTCGTGGGTGGTGACCGCGACGTCGGTGCGGAACTTCTCAGTGATGCCGGCGTGGGTGAGTGATTCGTCGAGGTGCACCGACGTCGCCGCGATGAGCGACCAGATGTCGTCGGAATCGAGACGGGCAGGGGTGAATTGTTCCGGCAACACGTTGCCGTCCAGGAGCGCCGCGGCGGTCGCGTACCCGATGTTCATCTGGGCGCCGACCGGGGTGAGGGGCCGTTGCGGTCGCCACCAGCCGTGCTTGTAGATGGTCTCGCCGACGGTGATGTCGATCTTCGAAATATCTTGGGGCGCAATCGACTTGCGCATCCGCCGCGCGGCGTCGATCGCTGCGTGCAAGCCGCCCATCGCGGCGTAGGACTTGACCATGATGACGGCGGTCTCCCACCGCTGGCCGAGTTGCCCGGTGAGTGCGGTGGGGTCCGGGTCGTGGCCCTCGCCGAAAACGCTGAGAAACCCGCCGTATTCACGTTCGAACACCCGCTTGATGCCGGTGTAACCCGCCGCCGCCAGCCCTGCCGCGTAGAAGCCGTTGCGCGCCGCCAGGCCGTGATGCATGCGCTTGCTCATGGCCTCGTATTGGGCGGCCATCAGCCCCGCCGACTGGGTTCCGGCCAGCCCGAGGGCGTCCTCCAACTGCGCCGGCGGCAGCCCACGTAACTTTCCGGACGCCATCGCCGCGGCGTGGGTGCCGAAAACCGATCCCGAGTGCCAGCCGCGGTCCAGCATCTGGGTGCCGTGCAGCGTGTAGCCGACGCGCGGGCCCACCTCGAAGCCGGCGACCGCGGCCAGCAGGACCTCGGCGCCCGTCGAGGGTCGTGGCCGCGTGGACATCGTCGCCATCAGCGCCGGAATCAGCAGCGAGCAGCTGTGCAGCGGGGCACGGGGATGGAAGTCGTCGAGCTCGAAGCCCTGGATGAAGGTGCCGTTGAGTACCGCGGCCGCGGGCGCCCCGGTCGTGCGCCCGGTGCCGATGACGACGGCGTCGCCCCGACCCTCGAGCGCGAGGACGGCGTCGGTCGCGACGCGCGACCACGGCAGTTGCGCGCCGACGAGCGCGCATCCGATCCCGTCCAGCAGCAGGTGCTTCGCCCGGTCGAGGATTTCGCGCGGGACGTCGTCCAGGGTGAGGCCGGCGACCCAGGTGGCAAGCCGCCCGGTCGGACCGTCCGGGTCACTGGCGGCCGGTGCGTGCATCGATCCCCCCAGGCATGTCGAGTTGTTATATACATATAACAACTCGAGCGAGTTGGCAAGGGAGTCCGTGTGGAAGCATTGACCACCGTGCAGGAGGGCAGAGCAGGGCCGGTCTCGGCCGCGGCCGGGGTGCCGCTGCACCGGCAGCTGTTCCTGGTCCTGCACGACGAGATCGACCGTGGCGTCATCGCCCCCGGCGACGCGTTGCCCACCGAACAGACCCTCTGCGACCAGTTCGGGGTATCCCGCATCACCGTGCGCCGGGCGCTGGCCGACCTGGCCCACCAGGGATACATCGAGCGCAGGCACGGCGTCGGGTCGTTCGTGCGGCCGCACGGGCCGGCGGACGTCTCGGGCGTTGCGGGGGCCGGGCGTTCGTTCATGCAGAGCCTGCGGCAGACGCAATTCGAGACCAAGGTCGAAGTCGTCGAGCTCGGGACGCGGCGTCCCCCGAGGGCCATCGGGGAGGCCTTGCAAACGTCCGGGGAGACGTCCGGCGAGCTGCTACAGATCGTGCGGGTGCGGCGTCAGCGCAGGACCGATGAGCCGTTGATGGTGACCGAAGCCTGGCTGCCGCAGGAATTGGCCGGCGTGCTGACCGAGCCGGAGTTGCAGCGTGCGCCGCTGTACGAGTTGCTGTCGCAGGCGGGCGTCGCCGTGGACCGGGTGCGGCACGAGATCACCGCCGAGATCGCCGGACCGCGCAACGCGCACCTGCTCGGCACCGCCATCGGCGCAGCGCTGCTCCGCATCAACCGCCTGGAATTCGTGGCCGGGGCCCCGCATCACTACGTGTCGACCATGCTGTCGCCCAGTCGCAGCCGCGTGCTGCTCAGCCAGACCGCGGAGGAGATGGAGACCGGCGACGGCCTGATAATCGCCCACGACGTCCGCGGCGACACCGGCTAGCGGCCGCCGCGCAGCGCCGCATCGATCGCTTCGGCGTCCGGGGCGCAGTTGCCGGCGCCGTGCGCCAGGGTTGCCAGCGCGGCCGCGGCACAGGCGCGCTCCAACGCGCGCCGGCGCTGGGCGGGCGAACCCGGGTTGCGCGGCCAGCTCCCGGCCAGCACCCCGGCGAACACGTCACCCGCCCCGGTGGTGTCCACCGCGGCCACCGTGGGGGCGGGCACCACGAAGTCGCCGTCGTCGCCCACGTACCGCGCGCCGCGCGCCCCCAATGTGGTCACCAAGTGGGTGGGGCGCCATGGCCACTCTTCGGCCTCGGCTTCGTTGGCGATCACGACGTCGGCGTGGGCCGCCAGGTCGGACAACGAGCTTCGGTCCTGCCCGCCCGGTGAAGCGTTGACGATGACGACCGCTCCGGCCGAGCGGGCCTGGCGTGCCGCCGCCACCGCCGCCCGCACCGGAATTTCCAGTTGCGTCAATAACACGTCGCAGCCGGCGATGGCGGTCCGCGCCGCGGGGGAGTCCAGCGTCAGCCGCCCATTCGCGCCCGGGGCGACCACGATGGTGTTCTCGGCGTCGGCATCGACCACCACGATCGCCGTGCCGCTCGGTCCGCGCGTTGCCGCGATTGCGTCCAACCCGACGCCGTTGGTCAGCAGGTGGGCGCGTAACTGTTCGGCGGCCGGGTCGTCGCCGACCGCGCCGACGAACTGCACTTGCGCACCCGCCCGCGCCGCCGCCACCGCTTGATTGCCGCCCTTGCCGCCCGGTGCGTGGGTCAGCGACGAAGCCAGCACCGTCTCGCCGGGTCGGGGAAGCGCGTCGACGCGCAGCGACACGTCCATGTTGACGCTGCCGACCACACAGACCCGCGCCATGACTCTGACGTTAACCGGTCGTCCGCCGCCGCGCACCGCGGCTTGGGAGGTGATGAAACACGTTGCCGCGCAGTATTTTTAGCGATACGATCAGCATCCGCATTCCTCGCCGCGCCACGCCTCGAAACCCTCGCGCACCGCGAACCCGGCGATCACCAGCCCGACCGTCGGGTCCAGCCACCAGCCACCCGGCCATCCCGCCATGACGGCCAGCGTGAACAGCACAGCGGCGGACTGCGCGGCGCACAAATAGTTTTGCGTGCCCTCCCCGGCGGTGGCCCGCGAGCCCAGGCGCGTGCCGAGCCTCCGCTTGGCCCACCCCAGCAGTGGCATCAGGATCACCGCCACCGCGGTCAGGACCATCCCGATCAGCGTGGTGCCCGGTCGGTTGCCCGCCGCCAGATTCCGGACAGATTCCAGCGCGATGTAAGGCGCGATGAGCCAGAACGACACGGCCACTCCGCGTTGCGCCCGGCGCTCCGAGGTCTCCGACAGCGTGCGTGCCCCGGTGAACCGCCACACGACGATCACACTCGCCAGGCCCTCGACCGCGCTGCCGAGCGCCCAGCCGATCAGGGAGATGGAGCCGACGGCGAACCCTTGCCAGAGCCCGAGCGCGCCCTCCGCGCACATCCACGCCAGGCTGGCCCACGCGAGCCAACGTGCCCTGCGCGCAGCCCGTACCCACTCGGCATCGCGCTCCGGTCGCCGGGTGGCGGCCACGCCGGTCGCGCCGTCACCACAACCCCCGGCGCACGCGTCGCTCATAGCGCCAAGGATAAGTCCGCAGCCTCAGTTGAATTACGGCCGCGCATTCTGCCCGTCGAACGCTTTGCGGCAATCGCCCATATCTTGCGACGCGCGCGCTAGTGTGCTGCGTGAGCGATGCTGCGTTGTCCCAGGAAGGGCGTAGTCGAGTGACCTCGAGCGAGCTACAAGACGCTGAGCCGGCTTCCCAGACGGCACCGGCGTCCACGCCGGCCGAAACGACTGCGGCGCACCGAGCAGAGGCGCGCAAGGGCCATAAGTTTCGCCGTCGCCGGCTTTTCCGGATCGGCCTTCAATCGAAGCTGATGCTGATGCTGCTGCTCTCCAGCATCCTGTCGATCGGGGTGATCGGGTTCATCGGGGCATCGTCCGGCCGCAACGCGCTGCGCCAGGTCGAATCCGAGCGGCTCATCGAACTGCGCGAGTCCCAGGCGCAGCAGGTGCGGTCGCTTTTCAAAGAGGTGACCAATTCGCTGATCGTCTACAGCGGCGGGTTCAGCATCGTCGAGGCGGCAACGGCGTTCACCGACGGGTTCGCGCAGCTGTCCAACGCGACCATCACGCCGGCCCAGCAGCTGGCTCTCGTCAACTACTACGACGAAAACATGATCAAGCCGATCAAGCGGATCACGGGTGAGGAACTCGATCGCAACGCGATCCTCCCGAGTTCCAACGCGCAGAAGTATCTTCAGGCTTATTACACGGCGCCGTATCCGTCGATCTCCGACGCGCGGAAGGTCCAGGATGCCGGCGACGGCAGCGCATGGTCGGCGGCCAGCGCCCGCTACGGCTTCTACATGCACGACATCGTCACCCGTTTCGAATACCCGGACGCGCTGCTGCTGGACATGCAGGGCAATGTCGTCTTCTCGGTGAACAAAGGCCCGGACCTGGGCACCAACATCCTCACCGGCCCCTACCGGGAATCCAATCTGCGCGACGCCTACCAGAAAGCCTTGCGCTCCAACGACATCAACTTCGTCTGGATCACCGACTTCCAGCCGTACCAGCCGCAGCTCGACACCCCGACGGCGTGGGCGGTGTCGCCGGTGGGGATGAACGGCAAATTCAACGGCGTCATGGCCCTGCCGCTGCCGATCTCGAAGATCAATAAGATCATGACCGCTGACAAACACTGGGAGGCCGTCGGCATGGGGCCGGCGACCGAGACGTACCTGGCCGGCCCCGACAACCTGATGCGTTCGGACTCAAGGCTTTTCCTGGAGGATCCAGCGGAATACAAACGCGAGGCGGTGGCGTCGGGCACCCCGGCCGACGTGGTGGAGCAAGCGATCCGGCTCGGCGGTACGACGCTGGTGCAGCCGGTCCCGACCGCGGGTCTTCGCGCCGCCCAACGCGGACAGACGGGGGTCATCAGCGCCACCGACTACCTGGGCAACCGGGAGTTGGAGGCCTACGCCCCGTTGACCGTGCCGAACTCCGATCTGCACTGGTCGATCCTGGCGACCCGGGACAACTCGGATGCCTTCGCGCGCCTGGGTAGGTTCAGTAGAACGGTCGTGCTGGCGGTATCGATCATGATCTTTGCCATCTGCGTGGCGTCGATGGTGCTTGCGCAGCTGATGTTGCGGCCGATCCGCCGGCTGCAGGCGGGCACGCAGAAGATCAGCTCGGGCGACTACGCGGTCAACATCCCGGTAAAGACGCGCGACGAAATCGGCGACCTCACCGCGGCTTTCAACGAGATGAGCCGCAGCCTGGCGATCAAGGAGGAGTTGCTCAACGAACAACGCCGGGAGAACGACCGCCTGTTGCTGGCGCTGATGCCCGAGTCGGTGGTTCAGCGATATCGCGAGGGGCAGGAGACCATCGCGCTGGAACACCAGGGCGTGGCGGTGATCTTCGCCGAAATCGTCGGGCTCGACGAGGTTTCCGTCGATGTATCCGGCGACGAATTGGTGGGGATCGTCGACGAATTGTTCCGCCAGTTCGATTCGGCGGCCGAGTCTCTGGGCGTCGAGCGGATCCGCACCTTCCACAATGGCTATCTCGCCAGCTGTGGGGTGGTCACGCCGCGGCTGGACAGCATCCACCGCAGCGTCGACTTCGCCATCGAAATGCGCCACATCATCGATCGGTTCAATACCCAAGCCGGTCACCAGCTGCGCCTTCGGGTGGGCATCAGCACCGGTGACGTCATCAGCGGACTGGTCGGCCGCTCGGGGCTCGTCTACGACATGTGGGGCGCGGCGGTGAGCTTGGCTTACCGAATGCAAAGCGGCGCAAACCAATCGGGCATCTATGTGACCTCGCAGGTGTACGAGGCGATGCGGGACGTGCGGCATTTCACGCCGAACGGCACCATCTCGGTCGGCGGAGCCGAGCAGGCGATCTACCGGTTGTCGGAGCGGCCATGAACCTGTTCGACTCATCGTGGTTCTACTGGGCCATCGGGGTCGCGGTCGGGTTCCCGGTCGTTTTGATCCTGCTCACCGAGCTGCACCGCATGCTGGTCCGCCGAAACAGCCAGCTGGCCAGGCAGGTAAGCCTGCTGCGCAACTACCTGCTGCCGCTGGGTGCGCTGTTGCTGCTGCTCGTCAAGGCTTCGCAGGTGCCGGCCGGAGACGGCACGGTGCGGATCCTCACGACGGTGTTCGGCCTGCTGGTCCTGGTGCTGGTGCTGTCCGCCCTGAACGCCACGGTGTTCGAGGGCGCGCCCGACGACAGCTGGCGCAAACGACTGCCCACCATCTTCGTCGACGTCGCCCGCTTCGGGGTCATCGGCGTCGGCCTGGCGGTGATGTTGTCGATGATCTGGGGCGTCCGGATCGGCGGCTTGTTCACCGCGCTGGGCGTCACGTCGGTGGTCATCGGCCTGATGCTGCAGAACTCCGTCGGCCAGGTCGTGTCCGGCTTGTTCATGCTGTTCGAGCAGCCGTTCCGGATCGATGAGTGGCTGGACACCGGGACGGCGCGGGGGCGCGTCGTCGAAGTGAACTGGCGATCCGTACACATCGACACCGGCAGCGGGATCCGCATCATGCCCAACTCGATGCTGGCCAGCACCTCGTTCACTAATCTCAGTCGCCCGTCCCGCGCGTACGACTGTGCGATCACAACGAAATTCGCGGCCGGCGATGCGCCGGACAAGGTCTGTGCGATGTTGACGCGGGTGGCCGTGGCGCTACCGGCCCGCAGACCCGAAATCCCGCCCACCACCGTCGCCTTGGGCGGCGGGCAGTACCGCACGAGCATTCGGTTGTCGTCGCCCGCCGACGCCGAGGCCACCGAAGCGACGTTCCTGCGCTGGGTTTGGTACGCCGCGCGGCGGGCGAGGCTTCGGCTCGACGGCGCTGACGACAACTATTCGACCAAGCAACGGGTGGAAAAGGCGTTGCGCACGGTGGTGGCGCCGGCGTTGCGGCTGAGTCACGCCGATCAGCAGTCACTGGTGCCGTACGCGAAGATCGTCCGCTTCGGCGCCGACGAAATCCTCGAGTCGGCCGGTGAGGTGTCCCGTGGGATGACCTTCCTGGTGGCCGGCCGGGTGCGCTTGACCGCGACGGCCGACGACGGATCGGTGGTACAGGTCACCACCCTGGACGAGAGATCGTTCCTCGGCCTGACCGCGCTCACCCGTCAACCCAACCTCGCCGGCGCGTACGCACTGGACGAGGTGACCGCGCTACAGATCGATCGCGAACACCTCGAGGATCTCGTGATGCGTAAGCCCTTGCTCCTGCAAGACCTGGGCCGACTGATCGACGAGCGGCAAGCCAAGGTGCGACAGGCAACTCGGCATGAGCGAACCGGGCCCGCCCGTATCGAGGCGCCGACGTCGGCGAAACCCCTCCGCTGACCTCCGGCGAGCGGGCATGTCGATCGCCGGCGCGTTACGCGCGGGGCGGATGCCGTAATACCCAGGCCGCCTCACCCGACCGGTGAAGGCCCGCTACCCTGGTTCAATGAGTCTGCAAGCACCATCGCTGCCTGACTTGCGCCGAGAAGTCCACAACGCCGCTCGCCGCGCCCGGGTCGCCTCCCGCGTGCTGGCGCTGCTGCCGACCGTCGCCAAGGACCAGGCGCTGCGGTCCGCGGCCGACGCGATAGCGGCCCACACCGACTTGATCCTGTCTGCCAACGCCGAAGATCTCAGCGCCGCCGAAGCCGTCGGCACACCGACGGCGATGCTCGACCGGTTGGCGCTGGATGCCACACGTGTCGAAGGAATCGCCGCCGGCCTGCGCCAGGTCGCCGGGCTGCCCGACCCGGTCGGGGAGGTGTTGCGCGGCTACACCCTGCCCAACGGCTTGCATCTGCGGCAGCAGCGCGTGCCGCTCGGCGTCGTCGGCATGATCTACGAAGGCCGGCCCAACGTCACCGTCGACGCCTTCGGTCTGGCGCTCAAGTCGGGCAACGCCGTGTTGTTGCGCGGAAGCTCGTCGGCGGCGCGATCCAACCAGGCTCTGGTGCAGGTGCTGCGGGCTTCGCTGGTCAGCGAGGACCTGCCCGCCGATGCCGTGCAACTGCTTTCGGCCGCCGACCGCGCCACGGTGACGCACCTGATCCAGGCCCGCGGCCTGGTCGACGTGGTGATTCCGCGCGGCGGTGCGAGCCTGATCAACGCGGTCGTCCGCGACGCCCAGGTGCCCACCATCGAGACCGGCGTCGGGAACTGCCACGTCTACGTGCACGAAGGGGCCGACCTCGATGTCGCGGAACGCATCCTGCTGAACTCCAAGACCCGCCGGCCCAGTGTCTGCAACGCCGCCGAGACGCTGTTGGTCGACGCGGCGATCGCCAAGAAGGCCCTGCCGCGGTTGGTGTCCGCTCTCGAAGATGCCGGTGTGACCGTGCACGGAGGGTTCTCGGCGGACGCGTCGGAGGACGACCTGCGCCGCGAATACCTGTCGATGGACATCGCGGTCGCGGTGGGCCGCGCGATCGACGCCGCGATCGCGCACATCAACGAGTACGGCACGGGCCACACCGAGGCCATCGTCACCAGCAATATGGCTGCGGCGCAACGGTTTAGTGACGGTGTCGACGCCGCAGCAGTGATGATCAACGCGTCGACGGCGTTCACCGACGGTGAGCAGTTCGGCTTCGGTGCCGAAATCGGCATCTCCACCCAGAAACTGCATGCCCGCGGTCCGATGGGGTTGCCGGAGCTGACCTCGACCAAATGGATTGCCTGGGGCGACGGACACGTCCGTCCCGCCTGACATCAGCGACGAAAAATGCTTGAGGAGAACTGAGATAGTGAGCGTGCCCGCCCGGCCCAAGCCGTTGTTCGCCGACATCGATGACGTCTCGCGACGGTTGGCCGAGACCGGTTACCTGCCCGACACCGCCACCGCGACCGCGGTGTTCCTTGCCGACCGGCTGGGCAAGCCGCTACTGGTGGAGGGCCCCGCGGGCGTCGGCAAGACCGAACTGGCCCGCGCCGTCGCCGAGGCGACCGGCTCGGGACTGGTCCGCCTGCAGTGCTACGAAGGGGTGGACGAGGCCCGCGCGCTCTATGAGTGGAACCACGCCAAGCAGATCCTGCGCATTCAGGCGGGCTCGGGGGACTGGGATCAAACCAAAGACGATGTGTTCAGCGAGGAATTCCTGCTGCAACGTCCGCTGCTGACCGCCATCCGGCGCACCGAGCCCACGGTGCTGCTGATCGACGAAACCGACAAGGCCGACATCGAGATCGAGGGACTGCTGCTCGAGGTGCTATCCGACTTCGCCGTGACCGTACCGGAATTGGGCACGATCACCGCGGAGCGGACACCCTTCGTGGTGCTGACCTCCAACGCCACCCGGGAACTGTCCGAGGCCCTCAAGCGTCGATGCCTGTTCTTGCACATCGACTTTCCCAGTCCCGAGCTGGAACGCCGCATCCTGTTGTCGCGGGTGCCCGAGTTGCCCCAGCATCTCGCCGAAGAACTGGTGCGCATCATCGGCGTGCTGCGCGGCATGCAGCTCAAGAAGGTGCCGTCCATCGCCGAGACCATCGACTGGGGCCGCACGCTGCTCGCGCTCGGCCTCGACACCATCGACGACTCCGTCGTCGCCGCCACCTTGGGTGTGGTCCTCAAGCATCAATCCGACCAGCAGCGCGCAAGCGGCGAGCTCCGGTTGAACTAGGAACCCACCGATGGCCCATCGTCGCATCCGGCCGACCCGGCCACTGGCCCCGCACGGACTGCCTGGTCACCTGGTTGGCTTCGTGGAAGCGCTTCGCGGAGTGGGTATTTCGGTAGGGCCATCCGAGACGGTGGATGCCGGCCGGGTGATGGCCACCCTGGGTCTGGGTGACCGCGAGGTGCTGCGCGAGGGCGTCGCGTGCGCCGTGCTGCGCAGTCCCGAACACCGCGAGACCTACGACGCCATGTTCGACCTGTGGTTCCCGGCCGCGTTGGGCACACGCGCGGTGGTCACCGACGAAGACGCCGACGGGGCACAGGATGACTCGTTGCCGCCCGACGACGTCGAGGCGATGCGCCGGATGCTGCTGGACCTGCTCACCGAGAATCCCGACCTCGCGGACATGGACGAGCGGCTGGTCGCGATGATCGCGCGCATCGTGGAGGCCTACGGCAAATACAGTTCCAGCCGCGGCCCGTCGTTCTCGTCATACCAGGCGCTCAAGGCGATGGCGCTGGACGAACTGGAGGGCAAGCTGCTGGCGGGGCTCCTCGCGCCCTACGGTGACGAGCCCACTCCCACCCAGGAGCAGATCGCCAAAGCGCTTGCCGCGCAGCGGATCACCCAGTTACGCAAGATGGTCGACGCCGAGACCAAACGGCGCACCGCCGAACAACTCGGGCGTGACCACGTCCAGATGTACGGCATCCCACAGCTTTCCGAGAACGTCGAGTTCCTGCGCGCTTCCGGAGACCAGCTGCGCCAGATGCAGCGGGTGGTGGCCCCACTGGCCCGGACCCTGGCCACCCGGCTGGCGGCGCGGCGGCGACGCAGCCGCGCCGGGGTTATCGACCTGCGTAAGACGCTGCGCAAGTCGATGTCCACCGGCGGCGTGCCGATCGACGTGGTGCTGGCCAAACCGCGCCCGGCGCGCCCGGAACTGGTGGTGCTGTGCGACGTGTCCGGTTCGGTCGCCGGGTTCAGCCATTTCACCCTGTTGTTGGTGCACGCTCTGCGTCAACAGTTCTCGCGGGTCAGGGTGTTCGCATTCATCGACACCACCGACGAGGTGACCCACATGTTCGGCCCGGAGGCCGATCTGGCCGTGGCGATCCAGCGGATCACCCGGGAGGCCGGGGTGTACAGCCGCGACGGGCATTCCGACTACGGCAACGCCTTCGCGTCGTTCGTGCAGGCGTTCCCCAACGTGCTGTCGCCGCGCAGCTCGCTGCTGGTGCTCGGGGACGGCCGCACCAACTACCGCAATCCCGAGACCGGGTTGCTGGCCCACATGGTCACCGCGAGCCGGCACGCCCACTGGCTGAACCCCGAGCCCAGGCACCTGTGGGGCAGCGGCGACTCGGCGGTGCCGCGCTACCAGGAGATCATCACGATGCACGAATGCCGGTCGGCCAAGCAGCTCGCCGCGGTGATCGACCAGCTGCTGCCGGTGTGAATTCTGCCCAGCGTGCGCGTTCCCCCGCAAGCGGGAGGTGCCCCCAGTACGGCGACACGCCGCGCTAGCCGTACAAACGCGCATGCTCGCGGGCGGCGGCTGGGAAATCAGGCGCCGTCGCCGGCTCAAGTAAGCTGGCAAATCGTGCAAAAGCAGCTGCGCAGGCTGGGCGTGATGGGCGGGACGTTCGATCCCATCCATTACGGGCACCTGGTTGCCGCCAGCGAGGTCGCCGACCTGTTCGACCTCGACGAAGTGGTGTTCGTGCCGAGCGGTCAGCCCTGGCAGAAGGACCGGCACGTCTCCGCCGCGGAGGACCGGTACCTGATGACGGTGATCGCCACCGCGTCCAACCCGCGTTTCTCGGTGAGCCGCGTCGACATCGACCGCGCCGGACCCACCTACACCAAGGACACCCTGCGGGATCTGCACGCCCTCAACCCCGATGCGCAGCTGTACTTCATCACCGGCGCCGACGCGCTCGCCTCCATCCTGTCCTGGCAGGGCTGGCAGGAGATGTTCGACCTGGCGCGGTTCGTCGGCGTCAGCCGGCCCGGATACGAGCTGCGGCGCGAACACATCACCGGCGTCCTGGGCGAGCTGGACGACGACGTGCTCACGCTTGTCGAGATCCCGGCGCTGGCCATCTCGTCGACCGATTGCCGTCTGCGCGCCGAGCAGCGTCGACCCCTGTGGTACCTGATGCCCGACGGTGTCGTGCAGTACGTCTCCAAGCGCCGGCTGTATCGCGGCGGCGGACAACCGAAGGACACCGTGAGCCGCTCAAGCCTGCCCGCCGGGAACAACACGTGACCGCCACCCAGGAGGCCATCGACATGGCGACCGTCGCCGCCGGCGCGGCCGCCTCGAAGCTGGCCGACGACGTGGTGGTGATCGACGTGTCGGGCCAGCTGGTCATCACGGACTGCTTCGTCATCGCGTCGGCGTCCAACGAGCGGCAGGTCAACGCCATCGTCGACGAGGTGGAGGAGAAGATGCGCCGGGCCGGCTACAAGCCGGCGCGCCGGGAGGGCACCCGAGAGGGCCGCTGGACGCTGCTGGACTACCGCGACATCGTCGTGCACATCCAGCACCAGGACGACCGCGACTTCTATGCCCTGGACCGGTTGTGGGGCGACTGCCCGGTGGTGCCGGTGGACCTCGCCGAGGTCCCGGAAGACCAGGCGGGAACGCAATGACGATTCGTCGCCTGATCATGTTGCGGCACGGGCAGACTGAGTTCAACGCCGGTAGCCGGATGCAGGGTCAGCTGGATTCCCAACTCAGCGAACTGGGGCGGGCACAAGCGATCGCCGCCGCCGAGGTGCTGGGCAAGCTGCAGCCGTTGCTGATCGTCTCGTCCGATCTGCATCGCGCCTACGACACGGCGATCCGGCTGGGGGAGCGGACCGGCCTGCCCATCCGGGTGGACCCGCGGTTGCGTGAAACACATCTCGGCGACTGGCAGGGGTTGACGCACACCGAGGTCGACGCGCAGGCCCCCGGCGCCCGCCTGGCCTGGCGCGAGGACGCCACCTGGGCGCCCCATGGCGGCGAGAGCCGGGTCGACGTCGCCGCCCGCAGCGTGCCGTTGGTGGCCGAACTGGTGTCCGGCGAGCCGGAGTGGGGCGGCCCCCAGCATGCCGACCGCCCGGTGGTGCTGGTGGCCCACGGCGGCCTGATCGCCGCGTTGTCGGCCGCGCTGCTGGAGCTTCCGGTGGCCAACTGGCCGGTATTGGGTGGTATGGGCAATGCCAGCTGGGTGCAGCTTTCGGGCCATTCCGACGATGACGCAGGCGTGGACGCCATCCGCTGGCGTCTGGACGTCTGGAACGCTTCGGCGCAGGTGTCCAACGATGTCCTCTGAGGCCCGGCCCACCCTGCTGATATTCGCCGACTCGCTGGCCTATTACGGGCCCACCGGCGGCCTGCCCGCCGACGATCCGCGGATCTGGCCCAACATCGTTGCTGCCCAACTGGATTGGGATGTCGAGCTCATCGGCCGCATCGGCTGGACCTGCCGCGACATCTGGTGGGCCGCGACCCAGGACCCGCGTGCCTGGGCGGCCCTGCCCAGGGCGGGCGCGGTCATCTTCGCCACCGGCGGCATGGATTCGCTGCCGTCGGTGCTGCCGACGGCGCTGCGCGAACTGATCCGCTACGTGCGGCCGCCACGGCTGCGCCGCTGGGTCCGCGACGGCTATGGCTGGCTGCAGCCCAGGCTGTCACCGGTGGCCCGGTCGGCGTTGCCTGCGCACCTGAGCGCCGACTACCTCGAACAGACCCGCAACGCGATCGATTTCAACCGCCCCGGTATCCCGATCGTGGCGTCACTGCCGTCGGTGCACATTGCCGACACCTACGGCAGGGCCCACCACGGCCGTCCCGCCACCGCGGCGGCCATCACCGAGTGGGCGCAAAGCCGCGATGTCCCGCTGGTGGACCTCAAAGCGGCTGTCGCCGAGCACATCATGAGTGGACGAGGGAATCCCGACGGCATTCACTGGAATTTCGAAGCACACCAGGCGGTTGCCGAGCTGATGCTGAAGGCCCTGGCCGAGGCGGGGGTACCGAACGAGAAACACCGCGGCTGAACAATGCCTGTCGTAGTGGTGACCGACGCGTCGGCGCGCTTGCCGGCGGACCTGCTGGACAAGTGGGCGATTCGCGTTGTGCCGCTGCACATTCTGCTCGACGGTGTCGATCTGCGTGACGGCGTGGACGAGATCCCCGAGGACGTCTACAAGCGCCACGCCACCACCGCGGCGGCCACGCCGGCCGAACTCGCCGACGCCTACCAGCAGGCGCTGGCCGACAGCGGCGGTGACGGCGTGGTGGCGGTGCACCTCTCGTCCGCGCTGTCGGGAACCTGTGGCGCCGCCCAACGGACCGCCGCGGACCTGGACCCCCACGTGCGCGTCGTCGACTCCAGGTCGACCGCGATGGGCACCGGCTTCGTCGCGTTGGCCGCCGCGCGGGCCGCGGCCGCGGGAGGCGACCTCGACGCCGTCGCCGACGCGGCGGATCTGGCTGTGCGGCACAGCCATGCGTTCATGGTGGTGCACCGGCTGGACAACCTCCGACGCAGCGGACGTATCGGCGGGGCCAAGGCGTGGCTGGGTACCGCGCTGGCGCTCAAGCCGCTGCTGCGCATCGACGACGGCAAACTCGTTCTCGCGCAACGCGTTCGTACCGTCACCCACGCGACCGAGGCGATGATCGACCGGGTCTGCGAGGTGGCGGGCGACAGTCCCGCCGCCCTGGCGGTCCATCACGTCGCGAATCCGGACGGCGCCAAGGAGGTGGCCGCGACGCTGGCGCGGCGGTTACCGGCGTGTGAGCCGGCGATCATCACCCCGTTGGGGCCGGTGCTGGCGCTGCACGTCGGCGCGGGCGCCGTCGCCGTCGTCGTGCAGCTGCCGACGCCTTAGACGGAGGCTGCCGCCACCGACCGCCGCGCGTTGTCGCCCCGTGGATGCACCACTTGCGGCCACCAGAACCAACGGCCCAGCAGCGTCGCGATCGACGGCATCAGCAACGTGCGCACGACCAGCGTGTCGAGCAGCAGACCGATGCACACCGTCGAACCGAACTGCCCCAGCACCCGCAAGTCGCTGCCCAACATGGCCGCCATGGTGAACGCGAACACCAGACCCGCCGCCGTCACCACCCCGCCGGTACCCGCCATCGACCGGATGATTCCCGTCTTGAGGCCGGCATGGATCTCTTCTTTGAACCGGGAGACCAGCAACAGGTTGTAGTCGGATCCGACGGCCAGCAGGATGATCACGGACAGCGCCATCACGATCCAGTGGATCCTGATGCCGAACAGGTCCTGCCAAATCAGCACGGACAGGCCGAACGACGCGGCGATCGAGCTGGCCGCGGTGCCGACGATCACCAGCGCGGCCACCACGCTCCGGGTAAGCAGCAGCATGATCATGAAGATCAGCGTCAGGGCGGACACCACGGCGATCATCAGGTCGTACTTCTCGCCGTCGGCCATGTCCTTGAACGTCGCGGCGGTTCCGCCCAGGTAGACCCGGGCGTCGGACAGCGACGATTGCTTGAGACCCTCCTGCGCGGCGGTGCGTTCGGCGTCGACTTGCGCAATGCCCTCAGGCGACATCGGATCGCCCTGATGCGTGATGAAGAACCGCGCCGATTTACCGTCCGGCGACAAGAACATCCGAAGGCCGGTCTGGAAGTCCGGGTTGTCGAAGGCCTCGGGCGGCAGGTAGAAGAAGTCGTCGTTCTTCGATGCGTCGAAGCTTTGCCCCATCACGATCGAGGTGTTGCTCATCGCCTCCATCTGGTCGATCATCGCCTTGAACGTCTGATACAGGGTGAGCGTGATGCCCCTGGTGGTCTTCAGCGTGGTGATCAGCGTGGGGAACAGCGCATTCAGGTCATGCGTGGCCTTGGCGGTGTGCGCGATATCGGCTGTCAGATAGTGGAATTGCTCGGCGAGCTGGTCGAACCCGTCGAACGTGTCGAACAGGGACCGCAACCCGATGCACACGGGGATGTCGTAGCAGTGCCGTTCCCAGTAGAAGATGCTGCGTATCGGCCGGAAGGTGTCGTCGAAATCCGCGATGTGGTCACGCAGGGTATCGGTGATCTGCGACGTCACCGCGGTGGTCTTCGCGCTGTCGTCGGCGGCGTTGGCCAGGTCCAGCGACACCTCGTATTGGCGTTGCGTGGTATCGATCTGGGTCTGCAGGTCGTCGGCCATCCGGAGGATGTCGGCGATGCGGTCCTTGAGGAAGCTCATGTTCTGCATCGTCGTCTGGCTCTGGACGCTGTTCTGAAACGGTATCGAGCTGTGCTGGATCGGGATGCCCAGCGGCCGGGTGATGTCCTGGACCATGGCGATGCCCAGCGTGCGCATCTCGTTCTTGGCCACCCGGTCCAGCACCAGCATGTCGGCCGGGTTTCGCATGTCATGGTCGGATTCGACCATCAACAGGTCGGGGTTCATCCGCGCCTCGGAGAAATGCCGGTTCGCGGCCTCTTGTCCTTGATTGGATGGGGCTGACAACGGCAGGTAATGGCGGTCGTTGTAGCTCGTGTGGAAGCTCGGCAGGGCGATCATGCCGACCAGCACGACGGCGGCGCTCACGGCCAAAACCGGTGCCGGCCAACGTACTACGGCGGTACCCACCCGGCGCCACAGTCGGCCACGCTTGGCCTGCCTCTCGAAGAAGTGGAAGCGGCTGCCCACGAAGACCACCGCGGGCCCCAGCGTGACGCCGGCCAGCACCACCACGATCATGCCGATCGCCACGGGTGCCCCCATGGTGTTGAACCACGGTAGCCGCGAAAAACTGAGGCAATACGTCGCGCCGGCAATCGTCAGGCCCGACCCCAAGACGACCGGGGCGACGCCCTTGAATGTGGTGTAATACGCGGTTTCTCGGTCCTCGCCCGCGGCCAACGCCTCCTGATAGCGGCCGATCAGGAAGATGCCGTAGTCCGTCCCCGCCGCGATCGCCAACATGGTGAGGATGTTGGCGGCGAAGGTGGTGAGCCCGAATGCGTTGTGGTACGCGAGAACCGCGACGACACCCCGGGAACACGCCAGCGCGACGAAGGTCATGAACAGCTGCACCAGCGTGGTGACGATGGACCGGTAGACAAGCAGCAACATGATCGCGATGGCGCCCAGGGTGAACAGCGTGATCTTGGCCAGGCTGGCGTTACCGATGATGTGCATGTCGTCGGACAGCGCGGCAGGCCCCGTGACGTAGGCCTTCACGCCCGGTGGCGCCTTGTTCTCCTCGATCACCTTGCGGACGGAATCCACGGACTCGTTGGCCAGCGTCGTGCCCTGGTTACCCGCGAGGTTCACCTGCACATAGGCGCTCTTGGCGTCGGCGCTCTGCGCGCCCGCGGCCGTCAGCCGGTCGCCCCAGAAGTCCTGAATGTGCTGAATGTGCTTGGGATCCTGGCGGAGTTGCCGAATCAGCTTGTCGTAGTACTGGTGCGCGTCGGGGCCGAGCGGTTGCTGGCCCTCCAACACGATCATCACCGTGCTGTTGGAGTCGAATTCGTGGAAATTGTGGCCCAGGCGCATCATCGCCTTCATCGACGGCGCGTCCAGCGGTGTCATCGGCGCCGAGTGGGCTTCACCCACCTTTTCCAGTGTCGGAACGATGACATTCACCAGGACTGTCACAAACAGCCAAACCAAAATGATTGGCACCGCAAAGATGCGGATCGCGTGCGGCAGGTACGGGCGGTGGCCCCGCTCGGCCTTGGACAGGCCCTTGATGTTGATCGGGCCGGTGTCGGCCGCGCTCACGTCACGTTGGGTCTCGTTGCTCGCGTTGGTCATGCGGACTTCACCAGGCAGAAGGTCTGCGCGTTGTGGCCGTCGGAACTGCGCTGTTCGCGCACGACGCCGTCCACGGTGATCTTGCAGCTGATCTCACCGCTGTCGCTTTGCGCCATGATGTTGGCGCTGACCGACGGCAAGGTCGTCGAGATGGTGGCCGACCACGGCAGCGGCGCCGCGTTCACCTGATGGGTGTTGGCGTTCTCGTCCCAGTAGTTGATGTTGGCGGTGGCCCCCGGTGGCCCGGTGATGTCGTAGACGACGACCTTCGGGTTGAACTGCACGATTTCGATCCCCTTGCCGGCGTTCGCGTTGAGGTCCTGAGAGCCGAAAATCTTGTGGAGCCGCGACACGATCAATGCCGAAACGGCCAGGACTACCACCAAAACCAGCGGTATCCACGCCCGTTTGAGCACACGGGTCACGGTGCCGGTACGTGGACCCGAGTCTGGACTAGCCACCACCTGACCGCCTTCCGCTTGCCCGCCGTCCGGGCATTGCCGCAAAGCTCACCTACGTCGCCGACGACACCGCTGTCTTTTCGACTATTTGCTCAGCTAAGCACTCTAAACCTTAGTGCACGCAAGCGTTCCTCCGGGGGCCTTCGGTGTGGTGAACGGCATATGGTGCGGCCTAACGGGCCACCCGGCCGGTCACCGGCGGCAGATCGGCGAGTGTCACGATCCCCGGCTCGGCGGCGACGACGGCCGGGACCGCGTTGGTCACCGGCATCGCGGTGTAGATCATCCCCAGCCCCATGAACCCCGGCTCGGTCCAGTCCTTCGGCGGCAGGCAATGCAGGACGGTGCGCATGTTGGGCAACCCGAACACCTGGATGACGTGGCCGTGCTCCAGCGGTTTGGGCGGCACCACGTGATTGCCCATGGTCCAGTTGAAGCCCACGCTGACCACGTTGCGGTCGCCCTCCCAGCCGCGGTGGTAGCCATAGACGCCGCCCACCGTTCCCGCGGGGATCCGCATGAACCCCAGATCGGAATCGTCGGTGGCGGCGGTGAACGTCACGTCGAAGGTCATCCGGTCCAGCTTCGCCCCGATCGCGTCGGCCATCATGGCGGCGGATTCGGCGAAGACCTCGCTTTCGCGCCGCACGCTTTCGGCCAGCCCCGGCGTCTCGGGATCCTGCGAAAACCCCATCGCCGTCTGGGTTTCCGCCGATTCGTAGGTCGAGCAGTCCACCGACTCGGTGATGCGAATCTCGTCGACGCGTTCGCAGGCGCCGGACAGCACCATGCCGACCATGTTCGTCATGCCGGGGTGCGCGCCGCTGCCGAAGATCGTCGAACCGCCCCGTTTGCAGGCGTCGACGATGCGTTCGCGGTCCTCCGGCGTCTGCTTGCCGCCGGTGATCCAGGCCGCGCTGGAGCAGACGTTGACGCCGGCCTCGAGTAAGCGCACCAATTCATCGACGCCTGCCCACAACGGGTTGTAGCAACACGCGTCGGCACCCAGGGCGAGCAGCGCATCGATGTCGTTCGTCGCCCGCACTCCCGTCGGTTCGGGCCAGCCGGCCAGTTCGGCGGCATCCACGCCCACCTTGTCCGCCCCGTGCGCATACACCCCGACCAGCTCCATGTCCGGCCTGCCGATGATGGCGTGCAGCGAACGGCGCCCGATGTTTCCGGTCGTCCATTGGATTACCCGCAGCGGACGGTCGGCCGGAAACCTGCTCATCGCGTCTCCTTTGACGTGGCGAATTTGAGCCATTATCACCGACGGGCCGGTGCGTCTCGGGGCCCGGCTATCCGGTCAACGGTTGCCCTGGCCGAACGCGGCCATGGAGCTGGACAACAGCTGGGAAAACGGGTCGGCACCGCCGCCGAAGGTGGCCTGACTGGCCGGTGCGATCACGGCCGCGGGGTCGAAGCCGCGCACCGGATCCACTTGGACGGGTGCGGTCAGCGGGTCGTCGTTTCGCGAATATCCCGCGTTCACCATGGGCGTCAGCTCGGCGTCGAGCTGGTTCAGCTCGTCTTCCGGCACCCCGAGGTAGCCCAGCGGTATCACCAGCGGGAGGTGTTTTTCGGGAATCAGGTACGTCGTTGTCGTCGCGCCCCGGGAGTTGACGGTGGTTCTGATGTTCTGCGGCGGCACCATGCTCGGGTCGGTGAACGCGACCGCGGTATGCCCGGTCGCCTCGCCCACCAGGGTGTTGGCGAGGGCCAGCAGGTTGTCCGGCCGGTCGGGGAAGTCGGCGATCATGTCGTAGGCCGCGACGAACGCCTTGGTGTCGTACTGGCTCTCCACCGGGGGCGGTATGCGGTAGTCCATTGCGGGAACGACGGCGCCGACCGGAAAAACGGAGGTCAGGAAACTCTGGCCGAAGGCGTGATGCCCAACCGGATTGCCAAAGGTGCTGAAGACCAATTGATTTGGTGGGGGAGCGGCCGGATCGTTCGCCAGCCGGGCCTGCTCGGCGTCAACCACGAGCGAACCCTCGGACAGGCCGATCGCGGCGCCGGGGCCACCCCGGCGGATGGCCGCGTCCAGGTTGTCCTCCCCGACGGCCACCGACTCGCCGATGCTGGGTCCGTCGACCCCCAGGCCCGGAAAGGCTTCATCCAGCCGGCCTATCCCCGGAAAGAGCCGCTCCAACACGTGGCCCTGCACCTGCCCGGCGGGGTAGTTGACGATCTCGCGCCTGAGCCCGGGGAACCATCCGGCCCCCAGGCGCCGGCCGTACTCGTCGTAAGGGATGCCCGGGACGTGGGCGCCTCCGAGGGCGTACGCCGTTCCGCCGGCGGGCGTCCCGTCGCCCGGCGCGTCGTCGGCCGTGGCGATTCCGACGCCGAAACATCCTGTGGCGCCGAGGGTTACCAGGGCGGTAACTCCTGCGAGTAGTTTCTGCATCACCACTTCCCGGCCACTTCCCGCCTGCTCGACTCCGCCTCGTAGTGTCGCATACCGCGCCGGCTGACCGGGTGCCTACGGCGCATTCCCGGCCGGTGAGGCCACGGACGGCCGCCGCGGTCCCGGTCGGGACGGCCACCAGCTCGCCCGCCCGACCAGCGTAGCCAGGGCGGGCACCGTGATGGTGCGCACCACGAAGGTGTCGAGCAGGATTCCGATCCCGATCACCACACCGCCTTGGACAACGGTGCTGATGCTGGAGAACACGAGCCCCCACATCGAGGCGGCGAAGATCAAACCCGCCGCGGTGATCACCCCGCCGGTCGAACCCAGCGTGCGGATGATGCCGTATCGCATGCTGTGCGGGGACTCGTCACGCATTCGCGAGATGAGCAGCATGTTGTAGTCCGCCCCGACCGCGACCAGGACCACGAAGGCCAAGGGCGGCACGCTCCAATGCAATTGCTGGCCGAGGGCGAATTGAAACGTCAGGACGCCGATGCCGACCGCGGACAAATACGAGACCACGACGGAAGCCACCAGATACAGCGGTGCGATGACCGCTCGCAGCAGGGCCATCAGGGTCAACAGCACGACGACGATGGTGACTGCGACGATGAATCTGATGTCGTGCTGGTAGAAGTCCCGCGTGTCCCGCAGCGTGACGGGGTAGCCCGCCATCGATATGGAGGCGTCCGCCAACGCGGTGTTCGGTTGGGCCCCGCGGGCGGTGTCGGCGATCGCGTTGACCTGATCCATCGCCTCGGAGCTGAACGGATTCAATTTCGTTTGAACCAGGTAACGCACCGAGTGCCCGTCGGGCGAGACGAACGCTTTCGCGGCCTTCTTGAACTCCTCCATGTGCAGGAGCTGCGCCGGGACGTTGAACCCTGCCATCGACGGTTCGGCCGCGTCGTGTTTCAGCGTCAGGAGGAATGCCGACGCCTCGCCGAGCCCCGCCCCCATCTGTTTGATCTGGTCGACCAGCTGGTCCACCCCGTCGGCGACTTGCCGGCTCCCGCCCGCGAACTCCTCGGCGCCTTGTTGCAGGTGGTTCAGGTCGGCCTGCAGGCCCCCGGGTTGGTCCAGCCCCATGGCATGCAGCGCCTTGACGAAGCTGGCCAGCGCACCACGCAGATGATCGACCGAGGCGTTGAGCGTCTGCCGGTCCTGAAACGCCTGCAGTTGTCCGGCCAGATCGTTGATCTGGTCGAGGCTTCCGTCGCCGCGCGCGTTGACCACGCGCTCGAAATTGGCGCGGGTGGCGCTGCAGGACGGGTCGGCATCGCAGACCTGGTTGCCCTCCAGCGCGGTCAGCACCGGGGCCACCCACGCGAACAGATCCTTGATCGCCGCGAAGTTCACGCCGATGGTATGGCCGAGCGAGTTGATGCTGCTGACCAGCTTGGCCGCCAAGACGACTTCTCTGACCAACTTGTCACCGCCGTACTGGCTCCTGATCGACGTGAAGGCGTCGGTCAGGCCCCGCATCCCGGCCACCATCTGGTTGACTTGCCCGCGCACATCGCCGAGGTTGTCGGCCAGCGTGTTCGCCCCGGCGGCCAGTCGGTTCAGGTCGTCGGTGTGGTCGCTGATCAGGGTGGAGCCGGCGCCCAGGCGAGCGCCGATCGCGCCCGCCTGATACGTCGCCCGGAACTGTTCCGGCACGGCTCCCGCGGGCCGGGTCACGCCGCTGACCGCAGCGATGTTGGGCAGTTGGCTGACTCGAGTGGCCATCTGCTCCAGATCGGCCAGGGCCCGGGGTGTGCGCAAGTCGTGCGGTGACTGGACGAGGATGTATTCGGGAATGGACTGGTTGACCGGGAAATGGCGATCCAGCGCGGCATACCCGATCGAGCTCGGGGCCGAGGCGCTCAGCGCCTTGCGGTCGTCGTAGTTGAAGCGCACCAAGCCCGCACAGCCGGCGAGAATGATCAGCACCAGCACGCTGGCGACCAGATGACTCCTCGGCCGGCGCACGATGCGTATCCCCGACCGTCGCCAAAACCGGGCGGTCAGTTCGCGCGACGGTTTGACCCATCCGCGCGGCCCGGCCAGCACGAGAATGGCGGGCAGCAAGGTCATCGCTGCGAGGAATGCGACACCGATCCCGATGGCCGAGGACACCCCTACCGTGGAGAACACGCCCATCCGGGCGAAACTCATTCCGAGGAAGGTGATCCCCACCGTCGCCGCGGACGCGGCGATCACTTTGCCGATCGAGAGCAAAGCCCGCCGTACCGCTTCCTCGTAGCCGGCGCCGAGCCGCAAGTAGTCGTGATAGCGGCTGATCAGGAAGACCGCGTAATCGGTTCCCGCGCCGGCGACCATCGCGCTCAAGAAGACGATGGACTGATTCGACACCCCTAACCCGCTGGCTTGCGAGATGCCGGCCACGACGGCCTGCGCGATCACCATCGACGCCCCGATCGCGATGAGCGGTAGCAGCATGGTGATCGGGTTGCGGTACACCACGAGCAGGACGACGAGCACCAGCGCGGCGATCGCGAGTTCGATCGGAGTGCGGTCCCGCTCGCCGGCGACGGTGAGGTCGCTGACGGTGGCCGCGGGTCCGGCGAGGTTCGCTGCTAGCGGAGTCCCGGCGACGCTGTGCCGGACGATGTCGGCAACGCGGGTGTAGGCGGCGTAGGCCTTCGGCGTGCCCAATTCGCCGGCGATGCCGACCGGCAGCACCCAGGATTTGTGGTCTTTACTGGTCAACACCGCGCGCAGCGACGGCGTGCTGACGAAATCCTGCAACATCAGCACGTCACGCGCGTCCTCGTGCAGCGCGGTCACCACTTTGTGGTAGGCGGCTTCGTCGGGTGGTCCCAGCCCCTTCTCATCGGTGAGGACCACCAATAGGAGGTCTTCGGCGCCCGATTCGTGAAACGCCTCGGTCATCTTGCGGGCGGCGACGCTCGACGGGGCGCCGCTGGGCAGAATCGCGAGCGGATGCTGCTGCGCCATCTCGTTCAGGGTCGGAAACGTCAGCGGCAGGGCGACCGCGACCACCACCCACAGCCCGATCACCACCCCGGGCCACCGCATCACGAAATCGGCTAGCCGTCGCACATCGAACCCCCGGCCCGCCGGAGATGGCTCATCCGAAGAAAGGCAGCAGCCATCGTCGACACTCCTTGCTATGCAACGCGCCCCCAGTGCCCGGTATCGGCGACCCGCATACATACGGACTTCATCGCTGCGACGTACCGGGAAACTGATTTCTGGGCAACTGCGTTGGCGGGGTACATGATCGCCATCGCGGTGCCCTCTTCGTACCGGAAGATATAGATCGTCAGTTGATACGAATATCTTCCGTCGGAATAGATTCCGATGCTATTTGCGTAGCCCATCTCGGCCGCCGCCAGCACGGCGTTCATCGGGGCGGCATCGGCGTGCAGGAAATTGGTCACCGGGAAGTTCGGGCGGGGCCTGGTCAGCCACGGCGCCAATTCCAGCACGCGGTAATACGGCACCTTGGCCATGTCCAGGCTTGAATCGAAAGACGTCTGCGCCGCCCACGCCGCGTCAGTGAATGACACCGCCGCTATCGGGATGGTGATCGGAACCAATCCGGTAAACCAGCCCTGGGTCATGAAGTTGTCCGACGTCCTGCGGGTGTCCCTGGGGGTGAGCCCGTAATATGTTGTTGCGCCGGTAAATTCGTGTTCTACCTGGGCGAGGCAGGCGAACAACCCGCCGACGAAGCGGGCGCCTGCCGCCGAGCAGGCCGATTCGAATCTCGCTGTCTGCGCCGCGTCCAGCAATGTGTCCGTGATCATGTCACTCTTGGTCGGCTCCAATGGGTTGCCCAATGGCAGCGGGAATTCCGGCAGGCTTCCGTTGTTGTTCTCCGCGAATTCGATCCACGCGCGTACCTGAGGCGAGTCCGCCGTCAAAGCCGACGTGTACCGGCGCTCTTCGACACAGAAATCGTCAAAGCTCCCGGCTGCGGGCAGCGCGAGGGGTCCGGCGCCGCTTGTCAACGCCGAATACCTCGCATGGGACTCCACCATCGTGATACCGATCAGCGCGGCATCACCGTGGACGTGATCGATGCTCGCGTAAAAGGTGAAGTGGTCCTGGTTTTGAACGATCCCGAAGCTGAAGCACTCCCAGTGAAACGGGTCGGGTGTCGCGACCACATGATCGTGCAGTTCGTCGATGGCCAATTCGCCGTGGACGGTGGGCGCGAATTCGATGTCGTCGGGATTATCGATTGTGTGCCGGAGGATCTCTCCAGTTTCGGTGTATTCGAACCAACTGCGGTACGTATCGTGGCGGCGCAGGTATGCGTTGAGCGCCTCGTTCATGGCGGGAATGTCGCACTGCCCGGCGATTTCGCACGTGGCGATGATCTGCCGTGAATAGTCGAGCCCCGAGGTCGTTTGCCGGCGATAGCCCTGAAGATGTTGCCCCTGCATGTAGCTGACCGGCACCGGACTGACCGGCGCTTGCCGCGCCTTGTCCCGCGAGGCGGGTGTCGGGTGCCAGGAGACGACTTTGCCCGGGCTCAGCGTCCACTCACCGATCGAGCCGATCGTGATCTTCCCGATGCGCAAAAATCTTCTCCTCGATCGGCCAGGCCGCAGTTGCGGGCCAAGCTGGTGGCGAGATCAACATAACTTCTTCGGCGACCGCTGACCGCGACATGCCAAGCCACAGGTATACCGCGACCTAGTTGGCGACGGTTAGGGTAGGACCGGCCCGGCGTGGGACACAGTCCGGCATCCGGCGACACTACTCGCCGCTGGGGGGATTACTCTGCTGCGCACCGGGTCGACGTGGTGCGGTGAGCGGGTCAAAAGCTTGGCCCGTAAAAAGTCACGGACCTATCGCCGGAGGCTGGCCCCCGGGGGAACCACCTTCGTCGTCCGAGGTGAGAGGACAGATGCATGGCAACCGCCGAGGCTCGGACGGAGCGCGCATCAGGTTTCGCGATAGTCGGCTACGCAGTGCGTGTTCCGGGTGCCGCCGACGCTTCCGAATTCTGGGACGTGTTGCGGCAAGGGCGCGATGCGGTGTCGGAGGTCCCCACGGACCGGTGGAACGTCGAGGAATTCTTCGACCCGGACCCTGATGCGGCGGGCAAGATCGTCAGCCGCCGGGCGGGCTTCGTCGACGACGTAGTGGGGTTCGACGCGCCGTTCTTCGGGGTGTCGACGCGTGAGGTCATGCTGATGGACCCACAGCATCGGCTCCTGCTGGAGACGGCATGGCAGGCGGTCGAGCATTCCGGGACGGCCCCAACGGCTTTGGCGAACACCAAGACCGGGGTGTTCGTCGGTCTGTCCACCCACGACTACCTGGCGATGGTCTCCGACGAGTTGAAGTACGACGCGATCGACGCGTACATGGCGATCGGGACGGCGGCTGCCGCGGCAGCGGGTCGCATCAGTTACCGGTTGGGGCTGCAGGGCCCGGCCATCACCGTCGACACCGCCTGCAGCTCGTCGTTGGTGGCGGTCCACCAGGCTTGCCAGGCGCTGCGGCTGGGGGAATGCGACCTCGCGCTGGCCGGCGGCGCCAACGTGCTGCTCAGCCCGGCAACCATGATGACCTTCTCCCGGGCGCACATGCTCGCGCCCGACGGCCGCTGCAAGACGTTCGACGCGTCCGCGGACGGCTACGTGCGCGGCGAGGGTTGCGGCGTCATCGTCGTCAAGCGACTCGACGACGCGATCCGCGATGGCGACCGGATTCGCGCCGTGATCCGTGGCAGTGCGGTCAACCAGGACGGCGCGTCGGGCGGTTTGACGGTACCGAACGGAGTCGCCCAGCAGCGGGTCATCGCCGAAGCGCTGGAGCGCGCCGGTGTCTCGGCACGCGACGTCGGCTACCTGGAGGCGCACGGGACCGGGACGTCGCTGGGCGATCCGATCGAGGTCCAGGCCGCGGCGGCCGTACTCGGCGAGGGGCGCGACGCGGACCGGCCCCTGTTGATCGGGTCGGTGAAGACGAATATCGGGCATCTGGAAGCGGCCGCGGGGATCGCCGGGATCATCAAGGTCGTCCTGTCGCTCGAGCACCAGCTCCTGCCGAAACACCTCAACTTCTCCAACCCGTCGCCGTACATTCCGTGGGACCGGCTTCCGGTGCGCGTCGTCGACGAGGCGATCGGCTGGCAACGCAACGGTCACCCCCGCGTCGCGGGGGTCAGTTCGTTCGGGTTCTCCGGAACCAACGCGCACGTCATCCTCGAGGAAGCGCCCGACGACATCGGCCGCCGGGCCGCGGCGCCGGGCGCCGTCGAGCAGCCCGACGACCGGCGTTTCAGTGTTCTGCCGCTGTCGGCCCGCACCCCGGCGGCCCTGGTGCAGCTCGCCGAGCGCTACCGCAGTTGGTTGACCGCGCATCCGGAGGCCGACCTGTCGGAGGTGTGCTTCACCGCCGGCGACGGGCGAGCCCACTTCGAGCATCGCGCCGCACTGGTGGTGAATTCGACGCAATCCGCCGCCGAGTTGCTCGGCGCGCTCGCCGACGACCGCCCCGCGCCGGGTTTGCTGCGGGGGGACTGCGACGACAAGCCGAAGACGGCGTGGTTGTTCCCGGGTCAAGGCAGCCAGTTCGCCGGCATGGCCCGGGAGTTGTTCGAAACCGAGCCGGTGTTCGCCGAGGTGATGACCCGATGCGCGGCGGTGGTCGACTCGGTGCTCGAAAAGCCGCTCCTGGGCGTCATTTTCGATCCCGAGAGCCCGGACACCCTGCGGCAGACAAGCTACGCCCAGCCCGCCCTGTTCGCCGTCGAGATGGGTCTGGCCAGGCTCTGGCAGTCGTGGGGCCTGGAACCCGACGTGGTGCTGGGCCACAGCGTCGGCCAGTACGCCGCCGCCTGTGTCGCCGGGGTGTTCAGCCTCGAAGACGGCGCCCTCTTGCTCGCCGAACGCGGCCGCCTTTTCGGCGATCTGCCGGCGGGCGGCCGGATGGTCGCGGTCTTCGCCGCGGCCGAGCGCGTAGAAGGCTTCACCGACGAGTTCCCCCGGCTGTCGGTGGCCGCCTACAACGGTGCCAACACCGTGCTGGCGGGGCCCGCGGACGATCTGGAGCGGGTGGTGGCCGGCCTGACCGCCGACGGCGTTCGCTGCGACTGGCTGGACACCAGCCACGCATTCCACTCGGCGCTGTTGGATCCGGCTCTCGACGAGTTCGAGGCATACGCGAGCCGGTTCGAATTCAGCGCGCCACAACGGACTTTGATCTGCAACCGCACCGGCGCGGCCCTCGGCAGGACCGCGCAGCTGAGATCGGCCAACGTGGACACGCTCTTGGCGAACTCGATCGGCTGGCGCGCGTGGCGGCGCCAGTAGGAGGCGTCCAGCTGCGCAGGCCA
>NZ_LZJG01000154.1:0-9867 GCF_001667785.1 Mycobacterium sp. E3247
TCTCCATGTTCCCGGTGTCGGGCGCCGCGCAGTTGAGCGCCTCGGGCGCGATCTCCAGGCTCCATCCGCTGATCTCGGCCAGGGGAGCGTATTCCAGGTTGGTCAGGCCCGACTCGGCCGGCAGGAACAGGTTCCACAGGCCGCGCTCTTTGGCCTTGGTCTTCAGTTCCTCGATGATCGGCGGGACGGTGTGGTCGTCGGGGCCGGCCTCGTCCCGGTACTTGTCGTATTCGGCCTCGGCCGGGAAGACGTACTCGGTCATGAAGTCGGTCAATCGCTGGTGGTAATCGTTGGCTTTGGCCGACATCGCGAAGTCCATGCCGTCACGATAGGACACGTGTCGAGACGCCCTGGATGGCGAGCCTCATTGGTCACCTTCGCGACACTGAAACCACACACACGACACGCCGCGACGGGTGTGCGTGGATGCAGTCTCGCGGTAGACATGGCGCCATGACCGAATCCCGTCCGCCGTTCCGGCCGTTCACCCTGGAGACGGCCCTGCAGAAGGTGCAGGCCGCCGAGGACGCGTGGAACACGTGCGACCCGCACCGCGTCAGCCTCGCGTACACGCCCGACTCGCAGTGGCGCAACCGGGACGAGCGCGTGGTCGGGCGCGACCAGATCGTGGCCTTCCTGACCCGCAAGTGGCAGCGCGAGCTCGACTACGCGCTGCGGAAAAGCCTGTGGGACTTCCACGACAACCGCATCGCCGTGCGGTTTCAGTACGAGTGCCACGACGCCAGCGGCCAGTGGTACCGCAGCTACGGCAACGAGCTGTGGGAGTTCTCCCCGTCCGGCTTGATGGCGCGCCGCGAGGCCAGCATCAACGACCTGCGCATCGACGAGTCCGAGCGCCGTTACTTCGGGCCCCGGCCGCCCGCGGAGCACGGCCAAGACATCCCGCTCTGGTAGCCGGCGGGCCACAACCCGGGGTATCCCGGCCCGGTCGGTCGCACGTCCGGGGCGGAATCCGGCAGGCGTTAAGGTAGCGAAGCGTGCGGCCCTAGCGGCGGCACATCCAAACGGCAGGAAAGTGGAAGCGGATGTACGCGCCATGACAGATGCGCAGACGACGGTAGGGGTGGTCGCCGAGTCCGGGGCCGACGAACGGCGGGTCGCGCTGGTGCCCAAGGCGGTGGCATCGCTGATCGGCAGCGGTGTGGCGGTGGTGGTCGAGTCCGGCGCGGGCGAAGGCGCGTTGCTGCCCGATCAGCTGTATACCGAGGCCGGCGCCGGCATCGGGGACGCCTGGTCCGCCGACGTCGTCGTGAAGGTGGCGCCGCCGACCAAAGAAGAGGTCGCCAGGTTGCGCCGCGGGCAAACCCTGATCGGCTTCCTGGCGCCGCGCAACGCCGACAACTCCATCGGCGCGCTCACCGAGGCCGGCGTGCAGGCGTTCGCGCTCGAAGCCATTCCGCGGATCTCGCGGGCCCAGGTCATGGACGCGCTGTCGTCGCAGGCCAACGTCGCCGGTTACAAGGCCGTGCTGCTGGCCGCCTCGGAGTCGACGCGATTCTTCCCCATGCTGACGACCGCGGCCGGCACCGTGAAGCCGGCCAGCGTGCTGGTGCTCGGCGTCGGGGTGGCCGGGCTGCAGGCGCTGGCAACGGCCAAACGGCTGGGTGCTCGAACCTCCGGATACGACGTGCGGCCCGAGGTGGCCGACCAGGTCCGTTCCGTGGGGGCGCAGTGGCTCGACATCGGCATCGACGCGGCGGGTGAGGGCGGGTACGCGCGCGAGCTCACCGAGGAGGAACGTGCCCAGCAGCAGCAGTCCCTGGAGAAGGCGATCGCCGGCTTCGACGTGGTGATCACCACCGCGCTGGTGCCCGGGCGGCCCGCGCCGCGCCTGGTGACCGCCGCAGCGGTGGAGTCGATGAAGCCCGGCAGCGTAGTGGTGGACCTGGCGGGGGAGACCGGGGGCAACTGCGAGCTGACCGAGCCGGGGCGCACGGTCGTCAAGCACGACGTGACCATCGCCTCGCCGCTCAACCTGCCGGCGACGATGCCGGAGCACGCCAGCGAGCTCTACAGCAAGAACATCACCGCGCTGCTGGACCTACTGATCAAAGACGGCAAGCTCGCCCCGGACTTCGACGACGAGGTCGTCGCGGCGGCGTGTGTCACCCGTGCCGGGAAAGAAGGCGCATAGATGTACGACGAGCTATTGGCCAACCTGGCGATCCTGGTGCTGTCCGGGTTCGTCGGCTTCGCGGTCATCTCCAAGGTGCCCAACACGCTGCACACGCCGCTGATGTCGGGGACCAACGCCATCCACGGCATCGTGGTGCTGGGCGCGCTGGTGGTGTTCGGCGAGGTTGAGCACCCGTCGCTGGCCGTGCAGATCATCCTGTTCGTCGCGGTGGTCTTCGGCACGCTGAACGTCATCGGCGGCTTCATCGTCACCGACCGGATGCTGGGCATGTTCAAGGGCAAGAAGCGGGCGCCCGCCAAACTCGAGGAGCCCGCGGCGAAATGAACTACCTCGTCACCGTTCTTTACATCATTTCGTTCGCCCTCTTCATCTACGGCCTGATGGGCCTGACGGGCCCCAAGACCGCGGTGCGCGGGAACCTGATCGCCGCCGTGGGCATGGCCATCGCCGTCGCCGCGACCCTGATCAAGATCCGCCACACCGAATCCTGGGTGCTGATCATCGCCGGCCTCGTCGTGGGTGTGCTGCTGGGCGTTCCCCCGGCCCGGTTGACCAAGATGACCGCCATGCCGCAGCTGGTGGCGTTCTTCAACGGCGTCGGCGGTGGCACCGTCGCGCTGATCGCCCTGGCGGAATTCATCGAAACGAAGGGCTTTTCGGCCTTCCAGCACGGCGAATCGCCGACCGTGCACATCGTGGTGGCGTCGCTGTTCGCCGCGATCATCGGGTCGATCTCGTTCTGGGGCTCGATCATCGCGTTCGGCAAGCTGCAGGAGATCATCTCCGGGGCGCCGATCGGTTTCGGCAAGGCGCAGCAACCGATCAACCTGCTGCTGCTCGTCGGCGCGGTCGCGGCCGCCGTGGTCGTCGGGTTGCACGCGCACCCCGGCACCGGCGGAGCATCACTGTGGTGGATGGTCGGCCTGCTGGCCGCCGCCGGTGTGCTCGGCCTGATGGTGGTGCTGCCGATCGGCGGCGCCGACATGCCGGTGGTCATCTCGCTGCTCAACGCGATGACCGGGCTGTCGGCCGCCGCGGCCGGCCTGGCGCTCAACAACACCGCGATGATCGTGGCCGGCATGATCGTCGGCGCCTCCGGTTCGATCCTGACCAACCTGATGGCCAAGGCGATGAACCGCTCCATCCCGGCGATCGTCGCCGGGGGCTTCGGCGGTGGGGGCGTGGCCCCGGGCGCCGGCGGCGACGGTGGCGACAAACACGTCAAGGCGACCTCGGCCGCCGACGCCGCGATCCAGATGGCGTACGCCAACCAGGTGATCGTGGTGCCCGGCTACGGCCTGGCCGTCGCGCAGGCCCAGCATGCCGTCAAGGACATGGCCAGCCTGCTCGAGGAGAAGGGCGTGCCGGTGAAGTACGCGATCCACCCGGTCGCCGGCCGGATGCCCGGGCACATGAACGTCCTGCTGGCCGAGGCCGAGGTGGACTACGACGCCATGAAGGACATGGACGACATCAACGACGAGTTCGCCCGCACCGACGTCGCGATCGTCATCGGCGCCAACGACGTCACCAACCCGGCGGCCCGCAACGAGCAATCCAGCCCGATCTACGGCATGCCCATCCTCAACGTGGACAAGGCGAAGTCGGTGATCGTGCTCAAGCGGTCGATGAACTCCGGGTTCGCGGGCATCGACAACCCGCTGTTCTACGCCGACGGGACGACGATGCTGTTCGGGGACGCGAAAAAGTCGGTGACCGAGGTCGCCGAGGAACTGAAGGCTCTCTGACCAGCTCTAGACGGGTGGGTAGGCGGGCGGCGGGTAGCCGTTGCCGTCGACCACCCCGCGCAGGCCCCACGGAACGTAGCGGAAGAAGAACTCGATCTCGTCGCTAGCGTCGTAGTCCGGACTCGGATCCATGAGGCCACCCCTCCAGTCGCGACTTGAGCTTTGACGGCGAGTCTAGTCCCATCCTCGTCGGGGCGACACCTGGCGTTTGCCTAAACTGTCCAACCAGTTGATTGATAATTGGCCGACCCCGGCATCCCGGCAACGGACGGGTAATGACGATAGCGAGTACCGATGGCATCCGAGAACGGACGAACGCGCCGCGAGGAGCTGCTGGCTGTGGCCACCAAGCTGTTCGCCGCGCGCGGTTATCACGGCACCCGGATGGACGACGTCGCCGACGTGATCGGGCTGAACAAGGCGACGGTGTACCACTACTACGCCAGCAAGTCCCTCATCCTCTACGACATCTACCAGCAGGCGGCTGAGCGCACCCTTGCCGCCGTCCACGACGATCCCTCGATGACGGCGCGGGAGGCGCTCTACCAGTACACCGTTCGCCTGCTCGACCAGATCGCCGCCAATCCCGAGGGTGCCGCGGTGTATTTCCAGGAGCAGCCCTACATCACCGAGTGGTTCACCGAGGAACAGGTCGCCGCGGTGAGGGAGAAGGAAACCCAGGTCTACGAGCACGTGCACGGCCTCATCGACCGGGGGATCGCCAGCGGCGAGTTCTACCAGTGCGACTCCCACGTCCTGGCGCTCGGGTACATCGGCATGACGCTCGGCGCCTACCGGTGGTTGCGGCCGAGCGGGCGCCGCAGCGCCAAGGAGATCGCCGCCGAATTCAGCACCGCGCTGCTGCGCGGCCTGATCCGCGACGAAGCGATCCGCACCAGTTCCCCGCTGGGTCCCTAGGTCCGATGGGGCGACCCGCTTCGCCCGGCTCCGCCGCGCTCGCGATCGCCCCTAGGTCCGATGGGGCGACCCGCTTCGCCCGGCTCCGCCGCGCTCGCGATCGCCCCTAGTTAGGCCCCCGCGCCTTTCAGGTGCCTGTCGAGGAAGGCGAGCTGGTCGGCGACGACGCGGTCGAACGCCTCGTCGACGTAGATCGCGAAGTGCCCTTCGGGATACAGCTTGACCTCGCCGTGCGGGGCGTTGGCCGCGTAGCGCAGCGTCGGCGCCGCCGGTGCCACCGAGTCGGCTTCGCACACGCAGAACAGGATCGGGCAGGGGATTCTCGCGGTGTCGCGGCCGGGACGGTAGGCCATGATCGTCAACGCGATGCGGGCCGCCACCTCGTTGGTCAGTTCCTCACCTTCGGGCACGAGCCTGAGATAGCCGGGGTACGCGTCGGGCGTGGTCATCAACGCGACGTCCCCGGGTCTTCCGACCGTCGGCACCATCACCGGAGGCTTGCGCAGTCGGGCGGCCACCAGGTCACGTGCCGCCAGGATGCCGACCCGCGCAAAGACCAGCGGGTTGCTGATCGTGCGCGCCGACGCGATGCCGTCGGTGAAGGGGCATTGGACGACCGCGGCGGCGATGCCCGGCAGCCGGGCCGCCGTGGCGATCACATGGCCGCCGGCAAAAGAGGTGCCCCACAAGGCGATTCGATTGGGATCGATGCCCGGCAGGGTGCGCGCGTAGGTGACCGCGGCGGCCCAGTCGGCGAGCTGCAGGCCCACATCCAGCACCTGGCGCGGCTCGCCCTCGCTGTCGCCGAAATTGCGGTAGTCGAACACCAGGCAGGCGTACCCGGCCGCGCTGAATCGTTCGGCGTAGGCGTCGAGGCGCATGGTGCGCACCCCGCCCAGCCCGTGCGCCATCACCAACAACGGCGCGGGCGCGTCGCCGGCCGGACGGTAGAGCCATGCGCTGATCAGGTCGCCGCCGGACGGGAACCGGACGTCTTCTCGTTGCGTCATCAGCGAGCTATTCTGCCTGGGCCGCGGCGATCCGTCCGCCGGTATGTGCCACGGTTTTTATGGACTAGTGTCTAGAAACGTTTGAGCGCTCAACGAACGGAGACTCCCATGGCGATCCGCGTCGCGCACGTCGGTACCGGAAACGTCGGGGGGTTGGCCCTCACCGAGCTGATCACCAACCCGCAGTTCGAGCTGGCCGGTGTGTGCGTGTCCACCCCGGAGAAGGTGGGTCGGGACGCCGGCGACCTGTGCGGAGTAGGCCTGGAACCCGGTGTCGTCACCGGCGTCACGGCCGTGGGAGACCTGGATGCGCTGTTGGCCACCAAGCCCGAGTGCGTCGTCTACTGCGCCATGGGCGACACCCGGCTGCCGGATGCCATGGCCGACGTCATGCGCATCCTGGCCGCCGGCGTCAACGTCGTCGGGTCCTCGCCGGGGCTGCTGCAATACCCGTGGGGCGTGATGCCCGACAAGTACATCGACCGCGTGGAAGACGCCGCCCGGCAAGGTAATTCGAGCATCTTCATCACCGGAGTCGACCCCGGGTTCATCAACGACCTCATCCCGTTCGCGCTGGCGGGCACCTGCCAGAGCATCGAACAGGTGCGTTGCATGGAGATCGCCGATTACGCCACCTACGACGGCGCGGAGGTCATGCGCTACATGGGATTCGGCCGGTCGCTCGACGAGGTGCCGATGCTGCTGCAGCCGGGCATCCTCGGCATCGCGTGGGGGACGGCGATCCGTCAGCTGGCGGCGGGACTGGGCATCGAGGTCGACGAGATCACCGAGTCCTACCAGCGCGAGCCGGCGCCGGAAGACTTCGACATCGCGGTGGGGCACGTCGCCAAGGGCACCATGGCCGCGCTGCAATTCGAGATTCGGGGCATGTCCAACGGGCGGCCGGCCGTCGTCATCGAGCACATCACCCGGCTGCGGCCCGACCTGCGACCGGACTGGGCCCAGCCGGCCGCCGGTGGCGGCTCCTACCGCGTCGAGATCACCGGCGAGCCCTCCTACGCCGTGGACATCGTTCCCAGCAGCCGCAAGGGCGACCACAACCACGCCGCGATCGTGGGTGCCGCCGGGCGCATCGTCAACGCGATTCCCGCGGTGATCGCCGCGCCGCCAGGCATCCTTACCACGCTCGACCTGCCGCTGGTGACCGGGAAAGGCCTTTACGCACCAACCACTTTGGTGAGCACCTAAATCGAAAGGAGTCCCTGTGGGACGGGTAGAAGGCAAAGTCGCACTGATCAGTGGCGGTGCCCGCGGGATGGGCGCCGAGCACGCGCGGCTGCTGGCGGCCGAGGGCGCCAAGGTGGTGATCGGCGACATCCTCGACGACGAGGGCAAGGCGGTGGCGGACGAGATCGGCGACTCGGTGCGCTACGTCCACCTCGACGTCACGCAGCCCGATCAGTGGGACGCCGCCGTCGAGACCGCGGTCGGCGAATTCGGCAAGCTCAACGTATTGGTCAACAACGCCGGCACCGTCGCACTCGGCCCGTTGCGAAGTTTCGATCTGGCCAAGTGGCAGAAGGTGATCGACGTCAACCTGACCGGAACCTTCCTGGGCATGCGGGTGGCCGTGGACCCGATGATCGCCGCGGGCGGCGGCTCGATCATCAACGTGTCCTCGATCGAGGGGCTGCGCGGCGCGCCGATGGTGCACCCCTACGTCGCCTCCAAGTGGGCGGTACGCGGCCTGGCGAAGTCCGCGGCCCTGGAGTTGGCGCGGCACAACATCCGGGTCAACTCCGTGCACCCCGGGTTCATCCGCACCCCGATGACCAAGCATCTACCCGACGACATGGTGACCATTCCGCTCGGCCGCCCGGCCGAGTCGCGCGAGGTCTCGACGTTCATCCTGTTTCTGGCCAGCGACGAGTCGTCCTATGCCACCGGCAGCGAATTCGTCATGGACGGCGGGCTCGTGTGCGACGTGCCGCACAAGCAGTTCTAGCCGCGGTGCTATAACGGCGAGCATGCTGCGCCGCTTGGCCGATGTGGTGGGGTCCAACCACGTGGTCACCGATCCCGACGTGCTCGCGGGCCGCGGTGTCGACCACACCGGGCGCTACCGCGGGCGGGCCAGCGCGCTGGTGCGCCCGGGTTCGGCCGAGCAGGTCGCTGAGGCGCTGCGGGTGTGCCGGGACGCTGGAGCGCACGTGACGGTGCAGGGTGGCCGGACCTCGCTGGTGGCGGGCACTGTGCCCGAACACGACGACGTGCTGCTGTCCACCGAGCGGCTGCATGCCGTCGATGACGTCGACACCCTCGAGCGCCGCGTCCGCGCCGGCGCCGGCGCCACCCTGGCCGCGGTGCAGCGCGCCGCGGGCGCCGCGGGCCTGGTGTTCGGGGTCGACCTGGCGGCCCGCGACACCGCGACGGTCGGGGGGATGGCCTCGACCAACGCCGGCGGCCTGCGCACGGTCCGGTACGGCAACATGGGCGAACAGGTCGTCGGCCTTGAGGTGGCGCTGCCCGACGGGTCGCTGCTGCGCCGGCACAGCCGGGTGCGCAGCGACAACACCGGCTACGACCTGTCGGCGCTGTTCGTCGGCGCCGAGGGCACCCTGGGCGTCATCACCGCCCTCGACTTGCGGCTGCATCCCACCCCGTCGCGGCGGGTCACCGCGCTGTGCGGGTTCGCCGGGCTCGACGCTCTGGTGGACGCCGGCCGGACTTTCCGGGACGCGGACGGCATCGCCGCGCTGGAGATGATCGACGGCCGTGCCGCCGCGCTGACCGGCGAGCACCTCGGGGTGGGCTCGCCGGTCGAGGGTGACTGGCTGCTGCTGGTGGAGCTGGCCGCCGACCACGACCAGACCGAACGGCTCGCCGAGCTGCTCGACGGCGCGCGGATGTGCTCCGAGCCCGCCGTCGGCGTGGATGTCGCCGCGCAGCAACGGCTCTGGCGGGTGCGGGAGTCGCTCGCCGAGGTGCTCGGCGTATACGGGCCGCCGCTCAAGTTCGACGTCTCCCTGCCGCTGTCATCCATCGACGGATTCGCCAGGGAGGCAGGCGAATTGATCGGCGCGCAGGCCCCGGAGGCGCTGCCGGTGCTGTTCGGCCACGTCGGGGAGGGCAACCTGCACCTCAACGTGCTGCGCTGCCCGGCCGACCGGGAGCATGCGCTGTACGAGCCGATGATGGAGCTCATCGCGCGGTCCGGCGGCAACGTCAGCTCCGAGCACGGCGTCGGCACGCGCAAGCGGCATTACCTGGGCATGTCCCGGGAGTCCGCGGACATCGCCGCGATGCGGACCATCAAGGCCGCGTTGGATCCGACGGGCTATCTCAACGCGGCCGTGCTGTTCGACTGATCGGACTTGCGCCGTCCGACATACGCTGGGATTCATGGCATCCGGAATCTTCGACACGCCCATTGTCGGAATCGTCAACAATCTATTCGGTGGCATGATCGATGCACCCGTCGTCGGACCGCTGGTACGACGCGGGCTGATCAAAATTCGCTACGTCGGCAGGCGTTCGGGTAAGACGATCCAGACCCCGGTCGGGTACCGCCGCTCCGGCGACGGCGTCGTCATCCACGTCATGTCGCCCGATAGCAAGACATGGTGGCGAAACTTTCTCGGCGAGGGCGGGCCGATCACGCTGCTCAACTTCGACGGCGCCGATCGCACCGGACACGCGATCGCCAGCCGCGACGAGAAGGGCCGCGTCAATGTCGCGGTCCAGCTCGACTGATCAGGAGCCGCCCTTGATTCCGACCGCGTGCCGCAGCTGCGCCAGGAACTGGTCCGCGTCGTCGCTGCGGACGATGTAGTGCGAGATGGCGATCCGGATCACGGTCGCCGCCTTCACCGCGGCGTTCGGCCCGGGCATATGCCGCTGCAGGCCCTCCCGCATCTGCGGGATCACCCACGAGAACTGGGCGATGGTGTGCTCGGGCTCGACGTCGACCATGCGCACACCGGAGTAGGAGTGCTGGTATTCGACGATGAACCGCAGCACCGCGTCGAGCTTGTCGACCCCCTTCAGGCCCGCGGTCGCCCGCACCAGGCCG
>NZ_LZJG01000155.1:0-41399 GCF_001667785.1 Mycobacterium sp. E3247
ACCACCTTGACGTGGTCGGACTGCGGCACACCACTGAAGTCACTCCAGCCGGAGCAGACCAGCGCCCGCTCCCCCAACTCCTCGCACGCCGCGCTGATCAGGGCGACCGTGTCCGCGGGAGACTCGGCGACCGGCATGCTCCCGAACCCGAAGCAGATCGGCGGCGTGCCCTTGGCAATCCACGATGCGACCTCGTCGTCGACGTCCGTGGTCAGCTCCATGGTCAGTGTCCCGACGAAGGGGCGCTGGCCGTTCCACTTCGCCCATTCGTCGGCCAGCCCGGGAAAGCACACTTCGTCATAGGCCTGAATCTCCAACGCGCCGCGGGCTGCCATCCGTTGCGGCGCAGGACCCTTTGCCTTCGGCAGGCCGAATGCCCGGCGCTGGCTATCTTCGGCCTTCTTGGTCACCCGCCACTGGACCCAGTCCAGGGCGGCCATCCCAGAGCGGACCAGCGGCGCGGGCAGGTTCGGGGCGAGCTGGCCGTTGGGCCGCATCGGGAAGTAGTGCATGGTGGCCAGCGGAAGGCCGAGGTACTCGGCCACGTCCGCCGCGACCCCCGGGAAGCCCGGGCCGGTGAACACCAGATCGGCACCCTCGGACAGCGATGTCAGCGTCGCGCTCATCTCCGCCCAGGACCGGACAAGCATGTCCTGGGCTTCGCGCCATCGCCGTCGAACTTCGGGGAAGTTCCAGAACTTGGCGAGGAAGTCCGTGTCCCAGAAGCCCTCCTGCTGGTCCGGTCCGTAGGCGGCGGCCGTCAATCCGGCCGACTCGACGAGGGCGACCAGGTTGGGCGGAACGGCCATGCCGACTTCGTGCCCGCGGCGGCGCAGTTCGCGGGCGACCGCGGTGCAGGGCTCGACGTCGCCGCGGGTGCCGTAGCTGGCCAGGGCGAACTTCACGGCGGATCCTTTCGGTGGTCGTGCGGTTAGGCGGCGGCAGAGGCCATTATCTCCGTTTTGCAGTTCTCGGGCGGCCATTTGTCTTGGAGGCCTATTGGCCGTTCGCAATCGCTTCCGCTTGGATACGAGTCGTGCGCTTCTCCGCCCTGCTCATCGCACGCCGACGATCCGCGGCGGGTCAAAGATGTTTTCCGGCTTTGCCCCGAAACGCAACAGTTCGCGCTGCCCGTACTCGTCGGCGATGCGTTCAGCGAGTTGCCGAACGGTCACCCCGTTACCTGAGCAGATGTTCACGGCGCCCTCCTGTTGCCCAAGGGCGGTATCGACGATCATCCGAGCGGCGTCTTTCACATCGAGGAAATCGCGCACCTGATCACCCCGAGTGAGCAGGACTTCTTCTCGCGCCTCAAGCTGCCTACGGATGTATGGCACGAGGCGGCGCTCATCTTCGCCCTCCCCGTACAGATAGAAGATCCGGCACCAGGCAAAGCTGATGCCCTCCGTTGGAAGTAGACAGCGCAGCACCTGAAAGGCCGATGCCTTGCACGCGGCGTACAACGTGGTCGGCGCCAGCGGGGTGTCGGTTGTCAGCAGGCCGCCGGAGGGGTCGTACTCGGCGCACGATCCGATACCAACGAATCTCTTGCCCCCGACTGCCGCGAATGCGCGAGCCAGGTTGAGGGTGCCGGTGAGACATTCGAGATTCAGTGGCGACGTGAGGTATTGCCCGGGCACCGCATACCACGCGGCGTGAATCAAGGTTTGCGACCCGGCGAGCAACTCTTCCATTCGACCGGCCTTCTCACCGAATACGTCAGGCGTCCTGATGATCTCGAGCGCTCCGCGTGTCGAGACACCGTCCAGACATGACGGATCGCGAACGAGGACCCTTACCCGGCAGCCTCGCTCCAGAAGATCGCGCAAAATTTGTCTTCCGACGAATCCTGTTGCGCCGGTCAAAGTTACGCTCATGGGAGTACCGATGCGCAGATTTGAGAGCACATTCTCCCGGCGGGGACTGGACCTGTGTTGATTCGCATCCTCTATTCATACTGCAAGCGATCGTCGCGGGATAAGCTGCAGCGTTGAGGGGCTGAACTCCCGACAACTTGTTGATAGCCGTTCTGAGCTTCGCGGGTACCTAGCCAAACCGACGGTGATTCGCGGGCAGGTTTCGTGAGTCAAGTCGCTTCCTGGGGCCGAGATGACCGGGTAGGGTCGGGCGAAGGGTTCCTGCGGAAAGGGAGTTCGTCTGTTGCTGAACACCCACAGCCGTGTCCTGCGGGATGGCTGGCCCGCCCTGTCGCTGGTAATGGCAATGTGCCCAGATGTCGGCGCGGTTGCGGCCGCCGAGTCCTGGGGCACGTTGCGGTGGTGCGATCTGGAAGCCCGGCACCGGGGGCGCTCCCTTACCGCGCCTGGTGGGGCTGCATGAGCGCACCTGAATTTTCTGTGCTCTTGCCCACGCGCAACCGCGTGGAGTTGCTGGCGCAGGCGATTACCACCGTGCGGGCGCAGGATGAGACGAGCTGGGAAATCGTCGTCTCCGACAACGCTTCCGAGGAAGATGTGCGGGGCCTGGTAGAGGGCCTTGACGACCCGCGCATTCGCTATCTACGCACCGATACGCCTCTGCCGGTGACGGCCAACTGGAACCGCGCGCTCGATGCCGCGACCGGCCGGTGGGTTGTGATGCTGGGTGATGATGACGGGCTTACCTCCGGATATATGCGGACGATGCGCGAGGCCTGTGCTGCGCTGGCCGACCCCGACCTGATCTATCACGGCGCGTACCATTTCATGGCGCCTGGTGTCACACCCGGCCAGACGCAGGGCGCGGTGTTTGATGTGACGCAGCTGCACTGCATGCTTCACGGTCGCGATGTGCCGGTAGTCATTCCGCCGGAGGAGGCGCGGGCGGCGGTGCGGGCGGCGCTGGACATGCGTTCGCTCTACGGGTTCAACATGCAGTATTTTCTGTTCCGGCGCGACTTCCTGGAGCGCTTGCGCGCCCATGGACCCGTGTTCAGGGGGCCTTTCCCGGATTTCTATACCGCCAACATTGCCTTGCTGCTTGCTTCGCGTGTGGGCGTGGTGCCGCGCCCATTGACGGTGATCGGCATCACCCGCAAATCCTACGGCTATTACCACCTCAACGACGCCGAGGAGGCGGGCGTGGATTTTCTGGGGAACCGGGACTTTCGCGACGAAGTGGCACCGGAACTCCGCAAGCGGCTGCTGCCTGGCAGCTACATGAACACGCTGTGGCTGGTATCCGTTGCGTTGGTACGCGATGCGCTGCCGGACGACGAGTCTTTGCACCTAGGTGTGGGCCGGTACCGGCGCCTGCAGATTGTGGACACGGTATTGCGTCACTTCACCACGGGGCGGCCGGTGGGCCCGGCGCTCGGTCAGGTGCGGCCGCTGCTGAGTCCCTCCGAAAGGGCACTGGCGATGTTGCTGCGGCTGGCACTGCTGCCATGGCGCGCATTACCGCAAGCCCTGCGCCAGGTGATTGCCCACTCCATTGCGCGCAGGTTCGGACAATACGGCCCGCAACTAGCGCCACGCAGGCTGCCGCTGGCGCCGTCCAATATGCTGGACGTCGTGGACGGCCTGCGTCTGGCCGAGGGCACCGCGTAATGGACGGCGACGGGCCCGCCTGCCCCTATTGCGCCGCGCCTACCACCGCCCTCCTGGCGGCGCCGGACTTAAACCGCCGCGTGACGCGGACCGTGTTCCACCTACGCCGGTGCAGTAGCTGTGGACTGATCTTCCTGGCCGACCCGCCAGCGGACCTCGGCCCCTATTACACGGCTGACTATCATTACGTACCGAAGGACCGGGCCGAACTGGAGGCGCATCTGCCGCCACAGCGCTTCAAGATCGACCTGCTGCGCCGCTACCGCCAAACCGGGACACTTCTGGAGATTGGACCTTCGATCGGCCAGTTCTGCGCCTTGGCGCAGGAAGCGGGGTTCGTGGTTCACGCAGTGGAGATGGACGCCGAGTGCGCGCGGTTCCTGACGACGGAACTAGGGGTTGTTACGACCTGTTCGGCCGACCCGACCTCGGTCCTGCGGGACCAACCGCAGACCTACGACGCGATCTGCCTGTGGCACGCTCTTGAGCATCTGCAGCGCCCCTGGGACCTGCTGGCAGCGGCGACGGCTCGGCTGAATCCGGGGGGCGTGATCGTCGTTGCCGCACCTAATCCATTGAGCACCCAGGCCCGCAGGATGGGCCGCCGATGGCCGCATCATGACTTGCCGCGCCACCTCTTCGGATTGCCGATGCCGTGGATGAGCCGTTGGGCCGAAGCTCAGGGACTGGACGTGGTATTGGCCACGACCCGGGATGAAGGCAGCCTGGACTGGAACCGCTTTTCGTGGGCGATGCGGGCAATCGGCCTTGTGCCCGGGGCAAAACCAGGGGGGACGGTGTGGCGGCTGGGGACGCGATTCGGCGCGCTGATGCTGCCCTTCGAGGGAGGGGAGGGTGAAGGCGCGTGTTACACGATGGTGCTGCAGCGGCCTTTGTCGCCCGCGGCCGCGAAGTGATCGAGACTCGACCGGCTTGTTACCCGACAAATATGTCCGACAGCTTGAGCGGGGTGAGTGTGCAGAGCGCAACTCACCTTGCTCTGTGGAGCCAGATAATAGGCGGCCTTCTCAGCGGCGGGGTCTGGCCGAGCAGCACAAATCCGCCAGCTGTCCACGGTGATAGCACGCTTGATCTCCACGGTGGGCAAGTCAGGCAGGAATCGCGCCGTCACCGACGCGATCGCTGCAGCATGGAATGGGGCCTTTGCGTCCAAGCGAGACGTCCTTCGCTTCACGCTGGTCAATTGTCCGCGACGCGACAGGTACTGAAATGCAAGAGGGGTGCGGGGGTTAACCCGAGATGACCGAAACCGAGCTTCACCGAATGTGCAATTCGATGCTACAGGAAATCGAAAAAGATCGCCGCTTTTTGGCGTCTCGGTTCTGGACTGATATTGGCCAAAAAAACATGACTATGCTGGACGACCGAGGCCTCGACAATTTTAAAAGAACGGTTTCTCAAAATTACTTCAACTGGATCGTCGGCAAGAGAACGCGGATGGCCCGGCACGTCTATCGCAACTGGCTCAAGCGACCCACGCTCAATCCTTGGCGAAGCTCGATAGAGCCTGACGTCACCCTGTCATTTACTACCCAAGACACCCCAGTGTCGCTGACGACAAAGCAAAAAAACGACTATCGTCGGTTCGTAACCTACCTTTGGGACCTGATGGCGCGGTTCGACACCAGGAATCTGCGCGCTGACCTGGCTGAGCCGAGTTTGGGCAATCCGATCAAGATTTGGTTGGGCGAGCGGCTGATAAGCCAGGATCTTGCCAATTCTATTATCGAAGCGAATGTTATTGCTGATTTACTGGATTCGTCTTCATCGCAGCGAAGGGTAGCGGAAATAGGCGCTGGATCTGGTCGATTGGCTCACGTTTTCACTGCGAAATTGCAGGGGCAGTATGTCATCTTCGACATACCGCCGGCCCTCTATGTGTCTCAGTGGTACTTGTCGCAACTGTTTCCGAACAAAAAGATCTTTGAATTCCGTCCCTTTGACGATTTCTCAATGATCGAAGCAGAGTTGGCTTCGTCAGATATCGCTTTTTTTACCGCTAATCAGATTACCAAATTTCCAGACAAGTATTTCAATGTAATACTCTCTATCAGCACCTTGCCGGAGATGACGCGCGAACAGGTGGCACTTTATATCGATCTTTTTCAGCAAAAATCGGCTGGTTACATTTATCTAAAGCAATGGAAGTCTTGGAAAAATCCACTTGATGGGACCGACATCGGGCCCGACGATTACATAAATGGGAACGAATGGAATCTGTGTCGCGACTTCTCCGATCCGATAGTTCCGGAATTCTTCGATAGGGTATGGCGCCGCGAAACGAAGTAGTAGCATTCCGGCACATATGCCTGGTCGCGCCGTTATCGCTGGATACCCTGCAAAGCCGCCTTGGGGCGGCTTTCAATTGCCTGGGACCGACCAATAACTCTCTGCCTCAACCTGCGGCGCTTGCTGTGCCGCTGGATCGTTGACCTATGCCTGCACTGCCACCGCCAAATCCTCTTCATCGATTCCATGACCGGAAGACCCGATCTTCGGAAATGAGAATCCATCGGTAGCGGCGATTGCAAACGGTGACTTTGTACCGTTGAGCTGAGGCGGGGACGCGGTGGACGACATGGGGGTCCCTAACCCTTATCTACCGAACACCGCCGAAGTGACCTGTGCCGAGGCTATCGCCTGTCTACCGATTCCCGGCCCAAACCCACGATCGGGCGACGAACAGATCCCAGGATCCGACTCCGTCGATGACGGCGAGTGCGATGTCGCAGTCGAGACTGCCGACCGACCAAAGGTTCCATTTCGTCTATGATTCAACTTCAATGTGCCGCCGCCTGGCGCCCGCTAGAGCAGGACGCTCCCACGCCCGACGCTGAAGCTCCCTGCGCCAAGCGGTGGAGCCCGTATCATACTTGCGCGTGTGATTGTCTTGAACGATCAGGTTTGACTGGCCGTCTGCACAATACGTTCCGGATTCGGGCCAGTCCTTCTTTTCGAAATACTGGCCGTCTCGTCCGGCCACCAGAATCTTTAGGCCTTGGCGCTCGATTTGCCGAGTCATGCCGGCCCATCCACTTTCGAACACGTAAGCCAGCTGCTTGCTACGCGTCTCCGCGCCCTTAAGACCCAGGAAGATGTCGCGCTGGATGATAAATCCAGTTGTACGAATGTGGGGATTGGGGAAATGCGGAAACAAACGCCACACGTACAGCCAATTGATCAGGTCGGTAGGAAGCGACCGCGCCCTTATCCGCTGGAGGGCGGCGGAGGCGTGGCTCTCCCAAGAGCCCGTCGCGCCCACCAGACCGACGCCTTGCTGCCGGATGCCGCAATGAAGCCGTGCAAGCCATTCGTCGGCGACGATCTCACTGAAGGAATTGAAGAATGCTACGTATCGCGACTCGATCACGCTTGCGGATTCGCGATAAGCGCCGATGTCGAACAAGTCGTCGCGAGCAAGCCTGAGTGTGTCGGCACCAAACGAACGTGCGTACGCCTCCTCCTTGATCAGGGCATCTTCTTGGGCGTAGCCCTTGAACACGACAAGAAGCCGGTGAGGGGTGCCGGCGTGGTGTGCCCGGTAGCTCTCGAGGAACCTCTCGAGCGGCGCCGGACCGTTGCTTCCGCGGGCCAGGTGGACAACCGTCAACTCGCTCATGCCAATTGCCCGCTCTGCCTGACCGGATAGGAGGGGCGGCACTCCGGCAGCGAACGCGTGGTGTGAGGGATGCGCGACATCATAGAAACCGCAATGCGGGAACCGCCGTCACGAAACGCGTTCCGCCATCGACAAGATCAGCCAACTGACTCCGCACTTCTTTAGCGATGTTCCAGGGCAATATGACCACATCGTCCGGCTGATCCTTTCGCAGTGCCTCTGGCGGATAGATGGGGAGGTGGCTTCCTGGCAGGAACTTTCCCTGTTTGGACACCGCGGCATCGCATACGTACGGCAGTAAGTCCGGTCTGACGCCTGCGTAGTTCAACAACGTGTTGCCTTTGGCGGCTGCGCCGTAGGCCGCCAGTCGTCGACCGGCTCGCTTCTGCTCGATGAGGAAGGCTAAGAGGTCGTCTTTCACACGGTCGGCGCGGTGCTGGAAGGCCCCATAGGTTTCCGGCCGAGTCAACCCAAAGTCATTCTCCCGCATCAGCAATGAGTCAACACGGTCGGTGGTGGAGATTGTCGCCTCGATATGGCAGCCATACACTCGCAGGCTGCCACCGTGGGTTGGCAATTCCTCAACGTCCCACACACGCAAACCGGCCGCGCCGAAGATGCGGGCCACAGTCGTGAGCGAATGGTATGAGAAGTGCTCGTGGTAGATGGTGTCGAATTGTGTCCGCTCGATCAACGGCATGAGGTGGGGAAATTCCAGCGTGATGGTGCCTTCGGGTTTCAAAGCCTCGGACAACCCGCGCGTGAAGTCGTTGATGTCAGGAACGTGGGCATACACGTTGTTGCCTACGATGAGATCCGCCCGGAGTCCGTCGGTCGCTAGCCGACGGCCCAGTGCTTCGCCGAAGAATTCGCGCCAGACCGGTATTCCCAGTGCTTCTGCGGCTGCGGCGGTGCTCGCCGTCGGTTCGATTCCCAAGCAGGGGATCCCAGCGGCCGCAAAATTTTTCAACAGATAGCCATCGTTGGACGCTACTTCGATGACGAAGCCGTCGGGCGTAAGTTGCAGGCGATCGGTGATCATTCGCGCATACCGTGCTGCGTGTTCTAGCCAACTGCTCGAAGTGCTGGAAAAGTATGCGTAGTCGGGGCTGAAGAGTTCTTCGGCCTTGGCGTAGTCCTCAGTCTGTACCAACCAACACTGGGGGCAAACCTTCACGCGCAGTGGGTAATAGACTTCTGGATAGCCCAGGTCCTTGGCCTCGAGGTAAGCGTTGGACGGGGGAGCAAAGCCTAAGTCGACAAAGCTGAGATCCGCGGACCCGCCGCAGTGTCGGCACTTCATAACGCGACTCCGATGAAATCTGCGCTCAGGAGCGGATGAGTCTGATCACGAGATGACAGGTCCTGCGGCGGCAATGGCCAGGTGATGGCAAGTCGTTGGTCGTCGTAACGCAGTCCGCCCTCGGAAGGTGGGTGGTAGAACGCCGTATGTAAGTACAGCAGTTCGCTCTCGGGCTCCAAAACCTGGAAGCCGTGGGCGAAGCCTTCGGGGATGACGAGCATCTGCGCGTCGTCCTGGGCCAGTTCTTCGGCGTGCCACTGCAGGAAGGTGGGGGAACCGGCACGCAGGTCAACCGCGACGTCCCAGACCCGGCCACGCAGGCAGCGGATCATTTTCATCTCCGCGTGCGGTGGATGCTGAAAATGCATGCCACGCACCGCCCCAGCGCGACTGGTCCTGGAGTGGTTGATCTGCGCGATCTGGCGATCGCCGAGCAAGGGACGGAGTTCCTGGGCACAAAACAGGCGGAGGAATGCACCGCGGGCGTCGCGGTGTGGCGACGACTGCACGATTTTCAGATCAGCCAACCGGGTGTCAAGGATGTTCATGCCGTCGCCCAACCCAGGCCTGAGTTGACGGCATCGGCGGTATAAGCGGCCAATTGCTCGGAACTCGAAATTCCGCCTGCTTCGAGCAAGTGGCGATACCAATTAGCCGTGTGGTGGACGGCTGTTTGGAGATTCCACACGGGACGCCAGCTGAGATGCATCTTTGCCTTTGCGGTGTCGAGTTGCAGCAAGCCGGCCTCATGGGGCTGAGGAGTGGAGGTGACCTCCCACCGCAGTTGTGGCCAGCTGCGAGCAAGGTTTTGGAGCACCTCCTCAACGGTACGGTTTCCGTCCCCTTCAGGACCGAAATTCCAGGCCTCGGCACACGTAGTGTCACCTGCCAAAAGCCGTTGGCCGAGCAGGAGATAGCCGCTGAGGCAATCCAACACATGTTGCCAGGGGCGGGTCGCGCGCGGTGAACGTATGACGAGTGGATCGCCGGCGACGACCGAACGCACAAGGTCGGGAATGAGTCGGTCCTCAGACCAGTCGCCACCCCCGATCACGTTGCCGCCCCGCGCGGTTGCGAGCAGCGGGCCCGACGGATGTTGCAGAAACGCTGTTCGGTAGCTCGCGGCCACCAACTCCGCGCCGGCCTTCGACGCACTGTACGGGTCATGGCCCCCAAGCCGGTCTCGTTCTCGGTATGCCCACGGCCATTCGCGATTCTCATAGCACTTATCGGTCGTAACGACGACGACGGCGCGAACTCCTGGCGTATGACGGGCGGCCTCGAGCACATGCGCCGTGCCCATCACGTTGGTGGCCCACGTGGCGACTGGCTCGCGATAGGACCGGCGGACCAGCGGCTGGGCAGCCAGGTGAAAGACGATCTCGGGCCGCTCGGCGGCGAAAACCTCACGGACTGCTGCCTCATCGCGAACGTCGACGCGATGATCCTCGATGGATAGTTCCAACAGGTTCCAATGGCTGGGTTCGGTCGATGGGTCCAGGGCGAGACCGGCGACCTCAGCCCCTAGCGCCTGCAGCCAGAGACATAACCAGCTGCCCTTAAACCCCGTATGGCCGGTAACCAAGGCGCGTCGCCCGCGATAAGCGGCTCCGAAAGCGTTCAACGCCAGCATTTCCACGGCGCTTCGCCGCTACTCCACAGTTCTTCGAGAAGGTTCTTTTCTCGAAGCGTATCCATTGGTTGCCAGAAGCCGGAATGTTCGAAGGCCATCATTTCGCCATCGGCGGCCAGGCGAGCCAGGGGCGAACCCTCCCAAGTGGTGTCGTCCCCGTCGATGTAATCGAGCACCGCAGGGGACAGGACGAAAAATCCACCGTTGATGAGGCCGCCGTCACCGCGTGGTTTCTCAACGAAGCGCGTGACACGGCCGTCCGCGCACTCGATGGCACCATAGCGCCCGGGCGGAAGCACTGCCGTGATCGTGGCGTGACGCCCGTGATGACGATGGAACTCGATGCTCGCGGCGATGTCCACGTCGCTGAGCCCGTCACCGTAGGTGAAGCAAAAGGCATCGTCGTCCTTGATGTAAGACGCCACGCGTTTGAGGCGTCCGCCAGTCATGGTCTCGTCGCCGGTGTCCACCAGCGTTACCCGCCAGGGTTCAGCGTGGCGCTCATGAACTTCCATCTTGTTCGCAGACATGTCGAAGGTTACATCCGACATGTGCAGGAAATAGTTGGCGAAGTATTCCTTAATCACATAGCCCTTGTAGCCGCAGCAAACGACAAATTCGTTGATGCCGTGATGGGAGTAGAGCTTCATAATGTGCCACAGGATCGGCCGTCCGCCGACCTCTACCATAGGCTTGGGGCGAATTGTAGTTTCCTCTCGCAGGCGAGTGCCTAAGCCGCCCGCCAGCAATACGGCTTTCATTGGGCTCGCTCTCCTCGTTTCGGGGACCAGTTCCACCGTCTCTTCGGCCGATCCGCTAATGCGATGGAATACGTTGAGTCACCTTCGACGATGGCCGTCATATAGCCGAATACATCAACCGGGATCTTGTTGGAGTATCTATCCATGAGATGGCTGATCAGGAAAAATGACCCCAGCCTTTCGGAGAGGAATCCGACCGCCCTCACCTGGTAAATGTCATACTTTTTCAAGCGATCGCGGTAACGAGATAAGAATTCCCGGCTGACAAGATCGATTTTCGATGACGTTTCTACCAGCCACGACCGTGGATAAATTCCAAGTTGAACGCCGCCGGAAATGAAATGATGTGCGTTCAAGAATTCTGACGATGATTCCGGATCCAGTACCTTCAACTCGACCGCGAGAGACGCATAATCCAGAATATCTCTGCGGTAGTGGGAATCGGCATACTGCCCCACTATCGAGCCTTCAAAATATATTGGATGCGCAACCAGAAATTCGAGCCCATCGCTCGGCGTGAATACCGATAGATCGGCGCGCTTCTGGGCGTCTTCAATCCTTAGCTCTCGCATGGCCGGGTAGCCATATGACTGAGACTCTACGCCGTGCGGACTGGGGAGGATTCTCTTTCTATGCGAAGAAATCTCGATAAGCTCAGGACGGTTGGACAGCCTATTAATCGCGGTGGGTAAGACGTATGTTCCCGCGGCGCCGTATGCAAGCGGCCTGGCCTCGTGCCAAAACTTGTCAAGTTCTCTTACATGAAATTCAGAGTCGGGCTGAAAATCGCCGAGCGCGATACAATCGTCATACCAGCTCTCGGGCAATAAAGGCTTCTCGTGACTAATGCAGAACCTGTGAACCATGGGCGTCAGCAGTTCTTGTTCAGCGTCACTAGGAGCGTCTAAAGCTGCCACTGGGGGGTGTTCTTTCGTTCGTCTGGGAGCTTATTCCACCGTTCGGTACCACAACACAACGCGAGCATGCGGGGCGCGATCGTCCGGCATGCAGGCAACTCTAGCCCATGCTAGGCGGCCGGTGCTGCCGAACACGTCGAATCGGACAGAGCTGCCATGCAACTCGGGCATGTATGCAGCGCCTTGTGCACCGATCGTCCTATGCTGCTCGTCGGCTACCCGGCGGCGCGGCGCACAAGCACAATAGAATCGTGGACTTCGACGCTGCCCAAAACCGGCTTGATTGTTGGTACGGCAACTTCCCCAATCCGATTCGGATGGTTGGTTTCTTTTTTCGTGGCTGGGTACTGGGCGTGCATCGCGTCGATCAATGCCCTGACGAAATCGATGAAAGAAATGCGGCTGTCGCGGTAGGGCTTCAAGTAATCGCAATCAACATCTTGAACCATGTAAACACCATCATCGGTCAACGCGGTGATGAAGAGCTGGCGAAAGGAATTAACCATGTGAGAGCTGGTATGATTCCCCTCGTCGAGAATGACGTCGAATGGCCCGAACTCTGCGCTCACTTCTTCCAGGGAGGCCCTGTTAGGTTCGTTGCAGATGCGGACATGAATGCCCCGCTTCTCCGCAATCTTTAACAACTTCGAGTTCGTATCGACACCAACAATAACGGAATCGGCATGCAAAAATTCCCGCCACCTGTTCAGTGAATGCGCATAAAAGCTACCGATCACCAACATCCGGATCGGCCTGGTCCGATCGACAGCAGATTTGTAGATCGGTAAGTAGTGCGCCAACTTATGCCCCGGCTGCGCGCGGTCGGTCGCTCCGACGGCCTCGCCTTCAAGCTCGGCGGCGGGAGCCGGACACGCAGTCATCGCGGCAAGGTCGGGTCCTAGCGCCCGTAACATTCTGCGGCGGCCGCGGAACCGATACCGCCGAGCCGGAAGGGAAAGCTTCAGAACGACTTTCACAGTTGCCAATCTCTCATCTGCAGTGTCCCGGTGCCGTTCGTCGGGCCCGTCGTAACTTCGCATCGATCGAGGGCGAGTTCGTTGGCGTGTTTCGGGTGCGCTCGGCGGCACTCGTTATCCGGCATGCAGCAGCCCGTCGCGGAACTGCCTGGCGCGGGCGAACTCACTTACCGGTGCCGCCGCCAGGGTCTTGAGGCGGGACCGCCGTTGGGGTCCCGAAACCGAGACCGCGATAATCAGCGTCAGCCACCTGGCTATCCACCAACCTGATGCGGCGACCCGGATGGCGCAGGTAGACGCGGGATCCACGATCATCCACGTCAAGATGCGCAGCTGGTCCAGCCAGTGCCGGTGGGCCTTTGTAATATTCGCCGATTCGGTGGTCGCGGTGTGATGCCGTACCGAAAGTTCTTGTGACACAAAGCAGACTGTGGAGCGCAGCATTAGGCGGAGCCAAAAATCCAGGTCCACGGTCTGATAGACGTCGTCCCGTAACCCGCCTGCATCCAGTGCCAGCCGGCGTCGGAACATCACGCAACTTGGTTCGCCGATCAAGTTGGCACTCGCGCCCCACAAAGCGACGATCTGCAGCACTAATGACGACCCGCGATTGCGATCCCGAAGTTTCACGAAGTAGACGTGGAGCTTGCTTGGCGCTCGCCGTCGTTCGCTCCACGGTAAGTCCTCGGTCAGCACACGCCGAGGCGCGAATGCCATGCCAACGCTGGGATCGCCGAAACGCTCGGCGAGAGTACGAAGGGCCCCGGGGAGTAGCCAGTCATCGCCGTGCAGGAACTGTACAAGCTCGCCGCGCGCGAGCTCTAAACACCGGTTGTGGTTGCCGTTCAATCCGAGGCGGGACTCGTTGCGTAACAAGCGATCCTCCGCACGGAGCAGTGACGCGGCGGTGGTTGGTCCACCGTCGGTCGACTGGTCATCGACGATGACGATTTCGAAGTCGACGCCGTCCTGATCGAGGATGCTGCGCAGGCACCGCTCGATCGTCGCGCCGTTGTTGTACATCGGTACGCATACTGAGATGAGCGGGCTGGCCGCTCTGTCGTCAATCCCGTCGGGACCTACCGCGGAGGCGCCCGTCATTCACGCGACTCGGCTGCCTTCCGATAGCCGCGGAGGGCTATCGGAGTGAATATGGCCAGCAGGCCGATCGCCCACATCAGCGTCAACGTCAGGGGCCACAGGAGGGGGCCGCCGTAGGCGAGTGCGCGCATTGTCTCGACGGGAGGCGACATCGGTTGCACACGGACAAACGGTCGCAGCCAATCGGGAAACAGCCCGATCGGAGTGGTACCGGGATTGACGAACGCCAGCGACACGATAATGCCCACCAACCAGGTCATCACCGTGCGGGCATTAGCGCGGATGGCCAGCGCCATCACCAGCGCGGTGAACCCCAAGACAACGACGGAGGGGACGAGAATGAACGCCAATGCGGCGAGCCAACCGTGCGCGAAGCGCATCCCCATGGCGAGACCTAGCACTGTGATCGAGACGGTCCCTATCAACGCGCGCATGGCTTCGGCCGTCAGCCGCCCGGTGACGGCGCTCGACCGGTGTATCGGTAGCACCCACATCCGGCTCAGCAGTCCCGACTGGCGATCAATCGTGATGCTGACCGCGTTGCCCATCGAACCGAACAGCGCGGACAAGACAGCACTGATCGGGACCAGGCCGTAAAGGCTGTCGACACCGGTGACCTTGCGCACCTGCTCTCCGAGGACAACGTGGTAGACGAGCATGAGGCAAACGGGGAAGAGGAGTGAGCCCATCAGCACCGCTCGATCCCGCCGCCATCGGGTAAGGAGTTGACCGGCAAGCACCCAGCTCTGGGTAAGCAGGGAACCCTGCATCGTGGGCTGCGCTGTCATCACCCGCGCCTCTGTATCCGCAGCGTGATCGCGCCGAAGAGCACGGCCATACCCAGACACCAGCTGAGGGCGGCCGCCATGTTGGCAGCCACCACGTGGCCGGCGGCGAGGCCGCGCAGGGCCTCCGAGATCTGCGACACGGGTTGGTTGCGCACATACGGACGCAACCAACCTGGAAAGGTCTTCTCGGGCGCGATCCCGGTGGACAGCATGAAGAGCAGCAACTGGGGCACGAACAGCATATAGCTCGCGCCTTCGACACTGCTTGCGGCAGATCCCAATGCGTCGGCGCCCAAAGCCACGGCGAGGCACAGCAGCATCGCGAGAACTATGAAGGCCACCGTATAGCCGAACCCGCCAGTCATCCGGAAGCCGAACACATAGCCGGCGACCAAAGACACCGTGAGAGCGAGCATTCCCCGCAGCAGGGTGGCGGTCATGCGGGCGCTCACCGGGACTGCCGCGACGATCGGCATCGTCCCTAACCGCTTGGCCACGCCATGCAGCTGATCACGTGCCGCGCGGTCCGCGGTGAGGAGAGCGACGAAGACGACCGACTGGACGACCACCGCGGGTAGCAAATACTGCGGGTAACTGGTGCTGCCCGTGTTGACCAGGCCGTGTAAGGCCACGCTGAAACCCGCTAGATAGGCGACGGGCGAGAGTATCTCGAAAACTAGCCCGCCGTCGCGCGCGGAGGACCTCAGCGAACGTTCGGTGAGGGCGGCCAGGGCGCTCATGGCTGGTGGACGGCTCGTTCGGTGATGTGGAGGAACGCCTCGTCGAGTGAGGGTTTGCGCAGCGAAATGTCGGCGAGTTCGATGCCGATCGCATCGACCCGGCGGAACACGTGGCCCAGGGTGGCCACGCCATCAGGGGCAAAAACCGATACCGAATTCGTGTCGGCGTCGACGTCGATTCCATTCAAGCCGGCCAGCGCTGTAGCTACCAGGGGCAAGTCGGCCGGGTTCGTCGGGGTCACCTGGCAATAAGTGGTGCCGACCCTGCGTTTGAGGTCCTCGGCGGTGCCGCTGGCGATCACCTGGCCATGGTCGATGACGACGATTGAGTCGCTCAGCACGTCGGCCTCTTCCAGGTATTGGGTGGTCAGCAGGACGGTAGTGCCCTGCAGCGCCAACGAGCTCACCAGCGCCCAGGCATCACGGCGTCCGCGCGGGTCGAGCCCGGCGGTCGGCTCGTCGAGGAAGAGTACTTTCGGCACCACTACCAGGGCGGCCGCGAGGTCGACGCGGCGCATCATGCCCCCGGAATAGGTCGATGTTTGCCGGTCGGCGAACGCGCCGAGGTTGAACTGTTCGATCAGCTCGCCAGCGCGAGCCTTCGCCTGCCCGCGGCGCAGCCCTCGGAGCCTCCCAAAAAGCACTAGGTTTTCCCTGCCGGTGAGCAACGGGTCCAACGCGGTGAACTGCCCGGCCATCCCGATGCTCGCTCGCACTTGAGCGGGCTCGCGAGCGATGTCGTATCCGGCGACGGTGGCACGGCCCGAACTCGGGCGAATGAGCGTGGACAAGATGTTGATGGTGGTCGTCTTGCCCGCACCATTGTGGCCCAGCAGACCACAGACCGTCCCGGCCGGAACTGTGAAGCTCACGCCATCCAGCGCTCGCGTCTTTCCCCCGAATGTCTTTGTGAGGCCTTGAACCTCGATCGCCAGTGGTCTCACAGTAGTGAGTATTTCATGGTCGGTGCCCGCGGTTGGCCGTGTTGGAGCATCACAGGAATCAAGGCGTTGCTGCTGCTCTCTCCGATGGCGGCCGGCCATTTAGACGGAGGGCCTCGGGATCTCCGCAGTGGGCGTATCGTCCGCGAACTCTCGGTGTAGCACCAGGGACCGCACCAGCGGACGCGGCCCCTCCGACCGAAGCATTTGGCTGGCCGGGCGTGGACGGACGATCTGTGGCCACCAGAACCAACGTCCGAGCAGCGCAGCGATGGAGGGCGTCATGAACGAGCGCACGATCAACGTGTCGAACAACAGGCCCAGGCCGATGGTGGTACCGACCTGACCGATGATCCGCAGATCGCTGGCCACCATCGAGGCCATCGTGAATGCGAACACCAGACCTGCGTTCGTCACGACCTTGCCGGTACCGCCCATCGCGCGAATGATGCCGGTGTTGATGCCGCCGGCTATTTCCTCTTTCATCCGGGAAACCAGCAACAGGTTGTAGTCCGAACCCACCGCCAACAGGACGATTACGGACATCGGCAGCACCATCCAGTACAACTTGACGCCCAAAATGTATTGCCAGATCAGAACTGACAGCCCGAACGACGAGCCGAGCGAGAGCGCCACCGTGCCGACAATGACCAGTGAGGCCACGAAACTTCGGGTGATGATCAGCATAATGATGAAAATGAGGCAGAGTGCCCCGACGCCCGCGATAAAGAGATCGTAGGTGGAGCCGTCGCGGAAGTCCTTGAATGTCGACGCCGTGCCGGCGATATAGATCTTCGACGGTTCCAGCGGTGTGGTCTTGAGTGCCTCCTCGGCCGCCGTCCTGATCTTGTCGATGCGCGCGAGGCCCTCGGGCGCTGCGGGATCACCCTTATGCGAGATGATGAATCGGGCGGCTTTCCCGTCTGGCGACAAGAACTGGCTCATCGCCTTTTTGAAGTCTTCGTTCTGAAAGATGTCGGGCGGCAGGTAGAACGAATCGTCGTCCCTCGCGGCGTCGAACGTCGCCCCCATGGCGGTGGCGTTCTCTTTCTGGTTGTCCATCTGACCGAGCGTCCCGTTCATGGTGCTGTAGGCCGTCAGCATCATAGTCCGTGCTTCCTCGGCGATTGCGATCGACGGTGGGAAAATCTCGAGCAATTGCGGCAGAAGCGCATCCATCTTGTTCAGGTCTACGATCAGGTCGCCGAGTTTATCGCTCAGCGTGTCGATACCGTCGAGCGTCTCGAATATATTCCTTAAAGTCCAGCAGATGGGAATATCGTAGCAATGCCGTTCCCAATAGAAATAACTTCGAATCGGCCTGAAGAAATCTTCAAAATCCGACATATGCTGGCTAAGCTCACCTATGATGAGCTTCATTTCCTTGGTCTTGGCGATAGTGTCGTGTGTGATGTCTGTGAGCTGCTTTTGCAGAGCATACATGCGCTTCATCGTCGCGATTTGGAACGATATCACATCAACTTGTTTGAGAATGTCTTGCGTACGGTCTCGCATATATTTCTGATCTTGCTGCATGACCGCATATTGCATCTGCATCAAAAAAGGTATCGACGTGTGTTGGATTGGCGTGCCCTCGGGCCGGGTAATGCCCTGTACCCGCGAAATGCCGTAAATTTTGAAGATCGCCTTGGCTAGCCTATGCAGGACCAGAAAATCCGCGGGGTTGCGCATATCGTGATCCGATTCGATCATCACGATTTCAGGCATCATTCGCGCTTGAGAGAAATGGCGATCAGCGGCCGCGTATCCGACATTGGCGGGAATGTCATTGGGCATGTAGAACCGGTTGTTGTAGCTCGTCTGGTAGCCGGGCAACGTCACAAGACCGACCACGGCCACCGCGATAGTCGCCGCGAGAATGGGCAGGGGCCAGCGGACAATCGCCGTCCCGACCCGGCGCCATCGACCGAAGCCGAGAACTCGCTTGGGGTCGAACAGTCCGATGCCACTTCCGATGGTCAGAACGGCGGGGACCAGCGTGAGCGCGATCACGACCGCCACGAGCATGCCGACGGCGCAGGGCGCGCCCATTGCCTGGAAGATGGGCATTCGGGTGAAGCCCAGGCACAGCATCGCGCCGGCGATCGTCAAACCGGAGCCCAAGACGACGGGAGCGACGCCACGGAAAGTGGTGTAGAAGGCCGTTTCCCGGTCCTCGCCGGCCTGACGTGCCTCCTGATATCGGCCGAAGAAGAAGATCGCGTAGTCGGTTCCGGCCGCCATCGCGAGCGCCACCAGCAGGTTCACGGCAAAAGTCGAGAGCGCGACCAGACTGTGGTCGCCGAGGAACGCAACGATTCCCCTGGCGGCAAGAACCTCGATCCCCACGGTGACCAACAAAAGGACGACAGTGAATATCGATCGATAAACGAAAAGCAGGACCACGAAAATGATCAGCGCGCCCACCGCGGTCATCTTCAGAATGGACCTGTCACCAGCCTGCTGCATATCCGACAACAGCGCCGATGGACCGGTCACATAGACCTTAAGTCCCGGGGGCGGCGTGCTATGCGCGATGATGTTGCGAACCGCGGCAATGGAGTCCTGCCCCAGCGTTGTGCCTTGGTTGCCTGCGAGGTTTATCTGCGCATAGACGGCCTTGCCGTCGTCGCTTTGCGCACCCGCCGCCGTCAGGCGATCCCCCCACAGGTCCTGCACGTGCTCGACGTGCTTCGGATCGGCTTTCAGCGCGCGCATCAATTGGTCGTAATAGTTGTGGGCGTCGTCCCCGAGGCGCTGCTGCCCCTCGAGCACAACCATCGCGATGCTGTCCGAGTCGGATTCTTTGAAATCCTTGCCCATGCGCTGCATGGCCTGGACCGCCGGTGCGTCCTGAGGCGCCAGCGGCACGGAATGTTCGCGGCCGACCGTCTCCAGCCACGGAACGCAGAAGGTCACCAGCAGCGTGAGCGCCACCCACACCAGCACGATGAGCACCGAAAGCCGGCGGATGCTCCGGGCGAAGAAAGGTGGTCGAGTGTGTTCCGTGGTCATGCGGCCCTCGACGGCCAGGTAACGGCGGTGCGCAGTCGGTCCGGGACGCGCACAGCCTCGCCGGTTCCGTCGGCTGCGGCGCAGCGGCGAATGCCGTCCCTGTTGTCCTCTGTCACGATGTTCCCCACGGTCGCGGTCCCTGTGCTGAAAGTGGAAGTCCGCCGGTTACAACGGCTGTTTGAGCAACAACGAGCGCACCGCCGGCCGGGGTCCTGACGGCCGAAGCATCGAGCTGGCGGGACGCGGGCGCACGCGTTGCGGCCACCAGAACCAGCGTCCAAGCAAAGCGGCGACCGACGGCGTCATGAACGCGCGCACGACCAGGGTGTCGAACAGCAAACCCAACCCGATCGTCGTACCGGTCTGGGCGACGCTGCGCAGGTCACTGACCCCCATCGAAGCCATGGTGAAGGCGAACACCAGGCCCGCGTTGGTGACGACCTTGCCGGTACCGGCCATCGCCCGGATGATGCCGGTGTTGATGCCGGCGGCCAATTCCTCTTTCATCCGGGAGACCAGCAGCAGGTTGTAGTCCGACCCGACCGCCAAAAGGACGATGACCGACGTCGACAGCACCGTCCAGTGCAGTTGCAGGCCGAGAAGATACTGCCAGACCAGAACGGACAGCCCATAGGACGCGCCCATCGACAACAGCACCGTACCGACGATCACCAGCGCGGCAATAAAACTTCGCGTCATGATCAGCATGATGATGAAGATGAGGCAGATTGCGGCGACGCCCGCGATCAAGAGGTCCCATTTGGAGCCGTCCACGATGTCTTTCGTGATGGCCGCGGTGCCCGTGAGGTAGACCTTGGCATCCTCTAATGGGGTTCCCTTGAGGGCCTCCTCGGCCGCGGTCTTGATGGGTTCCACGCGCGAAAGACCTTCGGGCGTCGCGGGATCGCCCTTCTGTGAGATAAGCATCCGGACGTCTTTTCCGTCCGGCGACATAAAGATTTTCTCGACCCGTTTGAAGGCCTCCGAGTCGTTGATGATGCCCGGTGGCAGGTAGAAGGAGTCCTCGTTCCTGGACTGGTCGAAAGCCTGCCCCATCGCGGCGGAATTGTTGCCCTGTGACTCCATCTGGCCCATGACGCCGGACATGGTGCTGTGCATCGTCAGCATCATGGTCCGCATGCTTTCCATGCTTTCGATCATGGGAGGTAGCAGAACCACCATTTGCGGCAGCAGCACGTCGAGTTGATCCAGATCCGACACTAGTTCTTTGAGCTTATCGGTGATCTCGTCAACCCCGTCGAGCGCATCGAATATGGACCGCAACGAAAAGCAGATGGGAATGTCGTAGCAGTGGCGTTCCCAATAGAAATAACTACGGATCGGCCTGAAGAAATCCTCGAAATCGGAGACTTTGTCGCGCAATTCGTACGTGATCTGCTGCATCTCATGCGTTGTGCCGACCATGTGATGCGTCGTCGCGACGAGCTCTTTCATCAGGCCGTACATGTGCTGCATGATCTGGATCATTCTTCCCAGCATTTCGGCCTGCTTGAGCATGTCGTCCATGCGGTCCTTCTGGAACGCCATGTTTATTTGCTGGCTTGACTGCGACATGCTCATGATCCACGGGATCGTCGTGTGCTCGAGCGGGATGCCTTCGGGCCGGGTCACGGACTGCACGGTGGAAACGCCTGGAACCGCAAGGACACCCTTGGCGACCTTGTTCAAGACGATCATGTCGGCCGGATTGCGCAGATCGTGATCGCTCTCGAGCAGCAGAATCTCGGGCATCATGGTTCGCGACTGGGGAAAGTGTCGCTGCGCGGCAGCATTTCCCACACTCGCGGGAATATCGCTAGGGATGAATTTCTGGTCGTCATAGCTGGGGTTGTAATTGGGCAGGGTTATCAAGCCGATCAGCGCAATCGCCATGGTGGTGACCAGAATTGGCGCGGGCCACCGTACGATTGCGGTGCCGATCCGCCGCCAGCGATGAGTCGTGATCACCCGCTTTGGGTCGAAGATGCCAAAACGGCCGGCAACGACAAGGAGTGCCGGTGCGAGCGTAAGGGCCACAAGAACCGCGACGGTGATGCCGATGGCGCACGGGATGCCCAGTGGCTGGAAATAGGGCAACCGGGTGAAGTTGAGGCAGAAAACCGCCCCGGCGATGGTCAACCCCGAAGCCAACACGACCTTGGCCACACTGCCGAACGTGGTGTAGAAGGCCGTTTCCCGGTCCTCGCCGGCCTGTCGCGCCTCCTGATATCGCCCGACGAAGAATATGCCGTAGTCGGTTCCCGTCGCGATGACCGCGGCGACCAGCAGGTTGACGGCGAATGTGGTGAGGCCCAATAGCTGGAGATGACCGAGGAAAGCGACTATTCCGCGTGACACCTGCAGTTGCAGCCCGACCATCAGCAACAAAAGAATTACCGTCAGGATCGACCGGTAGACCAGGAGCAGGGTAATAAAGATCACCGCGAGGCTCGTCACGGTCACCAACATGACGGTCTTTTGACCGGCGATGTTCATGTCCGCAACCGTGGGCGCGGGGCCGGTGACATAAGCCTTCAGTCCATTCGGCGTGGGTGTCTGCGCGACTATTTGTCGAATGGCCGCTACAGATTCATCTCCCGCCGCTCCGCCCTGGGTGCCGGCGAGTTGGACCTGCACATAGACGGCCTTCGAGTCGGAACTCTCCGCGGCTTTCGACGTGACCGGATCGCCCCAGAAGTCCTGGACGTTCTGCACGTGCTTATCGGCCCGCAACTCACGGATCAATTGGTTGTAGTACTTGTGCGCGTCGTCGCCGAGGGGTTGCTGACTCTCCAGGACGATCATCGCCAAAGCGCCGGAATTGGTTTCCTTGAAGTCCTGGCCCAAGTGCTCCATCGCCTTGAACGACGGTGCCGCAACGGGACTCAGCGGGACCGCATTCTCCGCCTCGACCTGCTCCAGCGGGGGAACGCCGATCGCCACGATGACGGCGATACCCAACCACCCCAAGATGATCGGTATCGACAGGGCATGGATCATCCGCGCTATGAACGGCCTTGCGCGTTCGGTTTCCACCGGTGCGTCGCTCTGCACGTCGCTCATGTGGCCGTCAGCATGCAGTAGGTGAACGCGTTCAATTCGTGCGAAACCCTCTCGGCTTTGACCACCCCGTCAACCACGATGCGGCAGCCGAGCGTGTCGCCATTGCCTTGTGCCACAACGTTTCCCAGGATTGACGGCAGTGTCGTCGAAATATCGAAGGACCACGGTACGGGCTGTCCGTTGACATGCACCGGGTTGCCGTCGACGTCGAAGTAGCTGATGTCGGCGGTCGTCCCCGGCGGACCGAAGATCTCGTACCGGATGTGCTTGGGGTTGAACGGCTTGGTGTCCTTGATCCGGGTGTCGGCATACGACTCGCGCTTCTCGGAGCCGAAGATGCCGTGCAGTCGCGCGACGGTCATTCCTCCCGCAACGACCACGGCCACGATGAGCAACGGGATCCAAAGCCGCTTCAGCGCGGCAATGATTCCCGCGCCGCGGGGATGAGTCTGTTGGCGTCCGACCGGCCGCTGCGGGCCAGTCGGGGATTGGCGACCAATGCCCAGGAAGCCCCGTCGGCCACCAGAAGGCTGGCCACCGTCGCCGCCTTCCGTCGCGCTACCAGGCCGGGCCCGCACGTCGGGTTCGGTCACCGCACCCCCTTCTGCACGTTTTCACGTCGTCTTGTTATTCCGCCGGCCCTAACAAGCTGTTACATGCTGGAAGCGATACGCCAGGTGAGGGCACTCCGAATGCGGTGTACGTCGCAGACTAGTCGTGCTTCGGCACCTCATACGAGCCCCGCCCCCGGGGAGCGCGACCGAGTCTTCATGAGTAAACCACGCCATTGGTCTCCGTATCAGCCCTTCGGCAACGAGATACGGGATCGTAATGCATACCGCATGCGTAACGGCACTTTTTCGATCTCCCGGCCGGATGATTCACCCGGTTGTCATCGAGCGCCCCACTCGGTCCGGAACGGCACACGCCCACCCACGGTGCGCCCCGACGGCTGAAGCCCGCTGACGGATCAGCAGCCCTAGTCAGCTAACGACGATCGCCGCCCGGAGTCAATGGGTTCCCGAGTCGCGTTCGGGCGGCGAACGGATGTGCGCCGCTGAGGTTGGATCGCGCCCGTTTCCGCGATGTTCGCGCCGCCGCCGCCGGTTCGCCTCGCGGTGATTTTCGCGGTTGCTCCGGGGCCGGTATCCTGGCCGGTGACAACCACCCAAAATTGCATCGTCCTTGAAGGTCGACCACGCCCAATCGCTAACCGCACCGGTGAGTCTTTGTTGCAGGTCACAGTTGCCAACGGCGGCAGCTGCGCAGCCCGTCAGCCCAATTCTTAGGCTGCGTTAAGAGCCTGACAGGTCACACCGGGAACTTTGTCCAAATCACGGCGGCACGCTGGTGCCTCCAGTAGGGTTTGGACCGTTCCACTCGTGTCAACTAGGCATCTTGGAGAACTGTGAGCATCAATCCGTTCGACGACGACAACGGCAGCTTTTTCGTCTTGGTAAACGACGAGGAGCAGCACAGTCTGTGGCCGGCCTTCGCCGATGTTCCAGCCGGCTGGCGAGTGGTGTACGGGGAGACGGATCGCGCTGCGTGCTTGGAGTACATCGAACAGAACTGGCCCGACATCCGGCCAAAGAGTCTGCGCGACAAGCTCGCATCGGGTCGGGGTTTTGAGCAGTAACGAGTCGGGGTATGGGGCGGATGGAGCTTTGGGGGAGTCGATGGGAGTTGGTGATCACACACTTCCGCTGACGCGCGGGCAGCTTGACATCTGGCTCTCGCAGGAAACGGGCTTCGTCGGCACGGAGTGGCAGCTCGGCCTCTTGATAAAGATCGAGGGTCCGGTTGACCGGGACGCCCTCGAGCGCGCCCTCACGCAGGCCGTCGCGGAGGCCGAGGCCGGCAGGGTGTCGTTCTTCGAGGTCGACGGCCACGTCGTGCAGAAGCCGATCGACTACCCGAACGTCGAACTCACTTTCCACGACCTGACTTCCTTGCCGGATCCCGTGCAGGAAGCCCGCACCATGGCGTCGTCGATCCAGCGCACGCCGATGGCATTGAACGGTCAGCTGTTCCAATTCGTGTTGTTCCAGACACAGGCTGACGAGTTCTATTTGTTCGGTTGCTGCCACCACATCGCAATCGACGGATTGGGAATGGCGCTGGTATGCCGTCGGGTCGCCACGATTTACACGGCCATGGTTGCCGGAAAGCCCATTCCTGACGCCTACTTCGGCTCGGCCCAGGATTTGGTGGACCTGGAGTCGGAGTACGAAGCGTCCTCCGACTATCAGGAGGACAAGGAGTACTGGAGCCACAACCTGCCGCCGGAGACCTCATGGGTCGACCGGCCGTCGGACGCCCCGAGCGGCCGGGACCACTACTCGCCGTCCGCCTCCGTCCAGTTGGACCCCTCGGTCACCACCCGGATCAAGGAGCTGTCCAAGAAGCTGGGCATCCGCCGGTTCTCCGTCACCACCGCGGCCTGCGCGTTGCTGGTGCGGGCGTGGTCGGGGAGCGGTTCGCAGGTCGCGCTCGACTTCCCGGTGAGCCGGCGAGTTCGCCCGGAGTCGAAAACCCTGCCCGGGATGTTCGCCGGCGTGGTGCCGCTGGTGCTGGACACCCCGCCCACGGGCACGGTCGCCGACTTCTGCAAACACGTCGACATTCGAATCCGTGAGCTGCTGCACCACCAGCGGTTCCCCGTGCACACCCTCGAGAGCGACGGTCTGCGGCAGGCGGCGAGCCGGGTCGGCATCAACTTCCTCCCGATGCGGCTCACCCTCGACCTCGCCGGATCGCCGGCGACCGCCACCTACACCAACCACGGGCCGGTGGGGCACTTCAGCCTGTTTTTCCTCGGTTCCGGCGATCAGATGTTCCTGAGCACCGCGGGACCGGGCCAGCCGTTCGCCGACTTCGGCGTCGCCGACCTGGCGGCCCGGATGCAGCAGGTGCTGGAGGAGATGACCGCCGACCCGGAGCGGTGGCTGTCCTCGATCGACCTGCTGGCCGCCGACGAGCCGGCCAAGCTGGACGAGTGGAGCAATCGGGCGGCGTTGGCCGAACCGGTGCCCGCCCCGGTGTCGATCCCGGTCGCGTTCGCCGAACACGTGCAGCGGACTCCCGACGCGCCGGCCGTCACCTGCTCCGCCAAGTCGTTGACGTTCGCCGAACTGGACGAGGCTTCCAACCGGCTGGCGCAGCTGCTGGCCGGCCACGGGGTGGGCCCGGGTGGCTGCGTCGCCGTCATGTTCCCCCGGTGCACCGACGCGATCGTCGCGATGCTCGCGGTGCTCAAGACCGGGGCGGCCTACGTGCCGATCGACCCCGCGCACTCCGCGGCGCGCATGGAGTTCGTGCTCTCCGACGCGGCGCCGAGCGCCGTCATCACCACCGCCGACCTGCGGTCGCGGCTGGACGGCCACGACCTGCTGGTCGTCGATGTCCACGACCCGGCCGTCGACGCCCAGCCCGCCACGCCGCTCCCGGCGCCGGCCCCGGAGAACATCGCCTACATCATCTACACCTCCGGAACCACCGGAACCCCCAAAGGCGTTGCGATTCCTCATCTCAACGTCACCTGGCTGATCGACTCGCTCGACGCCGGCCTGCCCAAGGGGCAGGTGTGGACGCAGTGCCACTCGTCGGCCTTCGACTTCTCGGTCTGGGAGATCTTCGGCGCCCTGCTGCGTGGCCGGCGGCTGCTGGTGGTCCCCGAGTCGGTGGCGAGCTCCCCGGAAGAGCTGCACGATCTGCTGGTCGCGGAGAAGGTCAGCGTGCTCACCCAGACGCCGTCGTCGGTCGCGATGCTGCCGGCCGACGGTCTGGAGTCCACCGCCCTGGTGGTGGCCGGCGAAGCCTGCCCGGCCCACTTGGTGGATCGGTGGGCGGCGCCCGGGCGGGTGATGCTGGACGCCTACGGCCCCACCGAGACCACGGTGTGCGCGTCGATCAGCAAGCCGCTGACCCCGGGATCGGCCGTGGTGCCGATCGGTTCGCCGATCGCCGGGGCGGCGATGTTCGTCCTCGACAAGTGGTTGCAGCCGGTGCCGGCCGGCGTGGTCGGCGAGCTGTACCTGGCCGGCCGCGGCGTCGGCATCGGGTACGTGCGCCGCGCCGGGCTGACGGCCTCCCGGTTCGTGGCCAACCCCTTCGGCGGACCGGGCGCGCGCATGTACCGGACTGGCGACCTGGTCTGCTGGGGCGAAGACGGGCAGCTGCAATACTTCGGCCGCTCCGACGAGCAGGTCAAGATCCGCGGCTACCGCATCGAGCTCGGCGAAATCCAATCGGTGCTCAAGGGCCTCGACGGGGTGGACCAGGCCGCGGTGATCGCCCGCGAGGACAGGCCCGGCGACAAGCGCCTGGTCGGCTACATCACCGGCACGGCCGATCCGGCCGCGATCCGCGCCGCGCTGGCCGACCGCCTGCCGCCGTACATGGTGCCGGCCGCGGTGGTGGTGCTGGAGACCCTGCCGCTGACCGGCAACGGCAAGCTCGACAAGCGCGCCCTGCCCGCACCCGAATACGCGACCGCGGAATACCGCGCGCCGGAAGACCCGGTCGAGGAGATCCTCGCCGACATCTATGCCCAGGTGCTGGGCCTGGAGCGGGTCGGGGTGGACGCCTCGTTCTTCGACCTCGGCGGCGACAGCATTCTGTCCATGCAGGTGGTGGCCAGGGCGCGGGCGGCCGGGATCCTGTTCCGGCCGCGCGACGTGTTCGTCGAGCAATCGGTGTCCCGGCTGGCGCGGGTGGCCGAGGTGGCGGTCGACGGCGCGGCCGGCGCGGCCGACGACGGCGTCGGGCCGGTGGTGGCCACCCCGATCATGCGGTGGCTGCACGGCATCGAGGGCCCGATCGAGCAGTTCAACCAGACCATGGTGGTGCGGGCCCCGGCCGGAGCTACCGAGGCCGACGTGGTGGCGGTGCTGCAGGCGCTGCTGGATCGCCATGCCGCGCTGCGGCTGCGCGCCGACGACGACGGCGCGGGCGGTTGGTCGCTGCAGGTGCCCGAGATCGGCGCGGTGGACGCGCGCGGCTGCGTGCACGCCGTCGAGTCGCTGTCCGACGAATCGTTGGCCGACGCGCGGTCGCGGTTGAACCCGGCGGCCGGGGTGATGGTCAGCGCGGCCTGGGCGGAGTCCACGGGCGAGCTGGCGCTGATCATCCACCACCTGGCCGTCGACGGGGTGTCGTGGCGAATCCTGGTGGAAGACTTCAACATTGCCTGGGCCCAGCATCACAACGGGCAGCCCATCTCTCTGCTGGCGCCCGGGACGTCGTTCGCCCGCTGGTCGACGCTGCTTGCCGAGCACGCGCAGCGAGCCGACGTGGTGGCCCGGGCGGACGAGTGGCGACAGGTGGCGGCCACCCCGACCGCGCTGCCGGCGGTGCGGCCCGACGTCGACACCTATGTCACGGCGGGTCAGCTGTCGGTCTCGCTGGACGTCGAGACGACCCGGCTGCTGCTGGGCGAGGTGCCGGCGGCGTTCCACGCCGGCGTGGGCGACATCCTGCTGATCGCATTCGGGCTGGCGTTCGCCGAATTCCTGGGCACCGGCGCGGCGCCGATCGGCGTCGACGTGGAGGGCCACGGGCGCCAGGAGGAGCTTTTCCCGCGGGTCGACCTGTCGCGCACCGTGGGCTGGTTCACCACCAAGTACCCGGTGGCGTTGAACGGCGGCCGGCTGAACTGGTCGCAGGTGGCGGCCGGCGAGGCCGCGCTGGGCCCGGTGATCAAGGCCGCCAAGGAACAGCTGCGCGCCCTGCCCGACGGCCTGACCTACGGGCTGCTGCGCTACCTCAACGCCGACGTCGACCTCGACGGGCCCGACCCGGTCATCGGGTTCAACTACCTCGGGCGGCTCGGCGCGGGCGCCGACCTCTCCGACGAGCTGTGGCGGGTCAGCCACGACAGCCTGGCGGTGGCGGCCGTCGCCACCGCGGTGCCGATGCCGCTGGCGCACACCGTCGAGCTGAACGCCGGGACCATGGACACCGACGCCGGCCCGCACCTGCAGGCCAACTGGACGTGGGCACCGTCGGCGCTGGACGAGGAGCGCGTCAGCCGGTTGAGCCAGTTGTGGTTCGAGGCGCTGACCGGGATCTGCGCGCACGTCCGGGCTGGCGGCGGCGGGTTGACCCCGTCGGACATCGCGCCCGCCCACCTCACCCAACAACAACTCGACGCCCTCTGCCGCCAGGGTGGCGTCGCCGACGTGCTGCCGCTGACCCCGGTGCAGCAGGGACTGCTGTTCCACACCGAGTTCGGACAGGTCACCGACGACCTGTACGCGGTTCAGCTGGGCATCACCGTCAGCGGCGCCCTCGACGCGGCGCGGCTGCGCGAGGCCGTCCACACCGCCGTCAAGCGCCACCCCAACCTGGTCGCCCGGTTCACCGAGGACTTCGGCGAGCCGGTGCAGGTCATCCCGGCCGATCCGCAGATGGCGTGGCGGTACGTCGAGCTGGACGCCGGCAACGTCGACGACCAGGTCGAGCGCTTGTGCGCGGACGAACGCGCGGCAGTGTGCGACCTGGCCGACCAGCCCACGTTCCGGGGCTTGCTGATCCGCACGGCGCCCGACCGGCACCGGTTCGTGCTGACCATCCACCACATCGTCGTCGACGGCTGGTCGCTGCCCGTCCTGCTGCAGGAGGTCTTCGCCAGCTACTACGGCGAGCGGCTGCCCGCCGCCCCGTCGTACCGCAGCTTCGTGACCTGGCTGACCAACCAGGACCGCGCCGCCGCGCAGGCGGCGTGGGCGCAGGCGCTGGCCGGTTTCGAGACCCCCACCCTGGTCGGCCCGCCCGGGCAGATCGGCCGTCGGGGCGTCGCCGCCTTCCACGTGCCCGCCGAGACCACGAAGGCGCTCGGCGAGCTGGCCCGCTCGTGCCGGACCACCATCAGCAGCGTGCTGCAGGGTGCGTGGACGCAGCTGCTGACCTGGATGACCGGCCACCATGACGTGGCCTTCGGCACCGCGGTCTCCGGACGGCCGACCGAACTGCACGGCTCCGACTCGATGGTCGGCCTGCTGATCAACACGGTGCCGGTGCGGGCGACGATCACCGCGACCACCACCGTCGCCGACCTGCTCGACCAGCTGCAACACCTGCACAACGACACCGTCGACTACGAGCACCTGGCGCTGCCCGAGATCCACCGCGTCACCGGTCACGACCAGCTGTTCGACACCCTCTTCCTCTACGAGAACTACCCGATCGACGCGGGCGCGCTGCTGGGCGTCCACGAGCTGGCCGTCACCGACTTCAGCAGCCGGGAGTTCAACCACTACCCGCTGTCGGTGGTGGCCTCGCCCGGTCACGAACTGAGCCTGCGCGTCGAGTTCGACACCGAGGTGTTCAACCGCGCCGCCATCGACACGTTGATCGAGCGGCTGCAGCAGGTGATGGTGGCCATGACCGCCGACTCCTCACGGCGGCTGTCCTCGATCGACCTGCTCGACGCCGCCGAGCACCACCGGCTCGACGACTGGGGCAACCGCCCGGTGCTGGCCGAGGCGGCGCCCAAGCTGGCGTCGATTCCGGAGCTGTTCGCCGCCCAGGCGGCCCGCGCGCCGGAGGCGGTGGCCATCACCTACGGCGACCGGTCGTGGACCTACGGCGAGGTCGAGGAGTCCGCGAACCGGCTGGCGCACCTGTTGGCCGGCCGGGGCGCCGGCCCGGGGGAGCGCGTCGCGGTGCTGTTCCCGCGCACGACCGAGGCCGTCGTGGCGATCCTGGCGGTGCTCAAGACCGGGGCGGCCTACGTGCCGGTCGACCCGACGGTGCCGGACACGCGCATGCAGTTCGTGCTCGGCGACGCCGCGCCGATCGCCGCGGTCACCACCGCGGAGGTGCGGTCGCGGCTCGACGGCTCGAACCTGGACATCATCGACTTCGACGACCCCGCCGTCGCGAGCCAGCCCACCGACGGGCTGCCCGCACCGTCGCCGGAGGACATCGCCTACATCATCTATACGTCCGGCACCACGGGCACCCCCAAGGGCGTCGCGGTGCCGCACCGCAACGTCACCCAGCTGCTGGAGTCCCTGGACGCACAGCTGGCGTTGGGGCAGGTGTGGACGCAGTGCCACTCGCTGGCCTTCGACTTCTCGGTGTGGGAGATCTTCGGGTCGCTGCTGTACGGCGGCCGGCTGGTGATCGTGCCCGACGCGGTGGTGCGTTCACCCGAAGAGCTGCATGCGATGCTGGTCCGCGAACAGGTCAGCGTGCTGAGCCAGACGCCGTCGGCGTTCTACGCGCTGCAGACCGCCGACTCTCTCGCGCCCGAACTCGGCCAGCAGCTCAAGCTGCAGACCGTGGTGTTCGGTGGCGAGGCGCTCGAGCCGCAGAAGCTGGGCAAGTGGCTGCACCACCACCCGGGGCTGCCGCGGCTGATCAACATGTACGGCATCACCGAGACCACGGTCCACGCGTCGTTCCGGGAGATCGTCGACGGTGACGTGGACAGCAACGCCAGCCCCATCGGCGTCCCGCTGGCCCACCTGGGCTTCTTCGTGCTGGACGGCTGGCTGCGGCCGGTGCCCGAGGGCGTCGTCGGCGAGTTGTATGTGGCCGGCCGGGGCCTCGCCTACGGGTACGTGGGCCGCTCGGGGCTGTGCGCGACGCGGTTCGTGGCCTGCCCGTTCGGCGGGGCTGGCGCCCGGATGTATCGCACCGGGGACCTGGTGCGCTGGGGCGCCGACGGCCAGCTGCAGTACATGGGGCGCGCCGACGAGCAGGTCAAGATCCGCGGCTACCGCATCGAACTCGGTGAAGTGCATGCGGCCCTGGCCGCCCTGGACGGCGTCAACGAAGCGGCGGTGATCGCCCGCGAGGACCGCCCCGGCGACAAGCGGCTGGTGGGCTACGTGACCGGCACCGCCGACCCGGCCGAGATCCGCAACCAGCTCGGGGAGCGGCTTCCCGCCTACATGGTGCCCACGGCCGTGGTGGTGCTCGAGGCGCTGCCGCTGACCGTCAACGGCAAGCTGGACACCCGCGCGCTGCCGGCGCCGGAATACTCCGACACCGACCACTACCGGGCGCCGGGCACGGCCATCGAGGAGATCCTGGCCGGCATCTACGCCCAGGTACTCGGGGTGGAGCGGGTCGGGGTGGACGACTCGTTCTTCGACCTCGGCGGCGACAGCATCCTGTCGATGCAGGTCGTCGCCCGCGCCCGGGCGGCCGGTGTGGTCTGCCGCCCGCGGGACATCTTCGTCGAGCAGACGGTGGCCCGGCTGGCCCGGGTCGCCGGGGTGGCCAGCGACGACGACGTGGTCGACGAGGGCATCGGCCCGGTGGTCGCCACCCCGATCATGCGGTGGCTGCACAGCGTCGACGGGCCGGTCGAGCAGTTCAACCAGACCATGGTTGTGCAGGCCCCGGCCGGGGTGGGCGAGAGCGACGTGGTGCTGATCCTGCAGGCTTTGCTGGATCGGCACGCCATGCTTCGGCTGCGGGTCGACGACGACGGCGAGGGCGGCTGGTCCCTGCGGGTGCCCGAGGTCGGCGCGGTCGACGCCGCGGGGTGTGTGCACACCGTCGAGGCCCTGTCCGACACGGCACTGGCGGCCGCGCGCGACCAGCTGAACCCGGCCAGCGGCGCGATGCTGCGCGCGGTGTGGGTGCCCTCCACGGGCCAGTTGGCGTTGGTCATCCACCACCTGGCCGTCGACGGCGTGTCGTGGCGAATCCTGTTGGAAGACTTGAATATTGCCTGGGCTCAGCACCACAGCGGCCAGCCGTTGGCGCTGCCGGTGGGCGGGATGTCGTTCGCCCGGTGGTCGTCGCTGCTGGCCGAACACGCGCGCCGGCCGGAGGTTGTCGACACCGCCGAGGCGTGGCGGCAGATCGCATCGACGCCGGCGCCGCTGCCGGCGGTGGCGCCCGACATCGACACCTTCGTCAGCGCGGGACAGCTGTCGGTGTCGCTCGACGCCGACACCACCCGGTTGTTGCTGGGCGAGGTTCCCGCCGCGTTCCACGCCGGGGTGCAGGACATCCTGTTGATCGCGTTCGGGTTGGCCTGGGCGCAGTTCGTGGGCACCGGCGCGCCGATCGGCATCGACGTGGAGGGCCACGGCCGCCACGAGGAGCTGGGTCCGCACGTCGACCTGTCCCGCACCGTCGGGTGGTTCACCACCAAGTACCCCGTCGCGCTCAAGGTCGGCGGCCTGTCCTGGGGTCAGGTCGTCGCCGGTGAGGCCGAGCTGGGGGCGCTGGTCAAGGACGCCAAGGAGCAGCTGCGTGCCCTGCCGGACGCGCTGACCTACGGGTTGCTGCGCTATCTGAACCCGGACGTCGAGCTGGACGGCTCGGACCCGGTGATCGGGTTCAACTACCTGGGCCGCCTGGGCGGCGCCGCCGACCTCTCCAGCGACTTCTGGCGCCTCGACCAGGACAGCCTCGCGTCGGCCGGGTCGGCGACGGCGGTGCCCATGCCGCTGCCGCACACCGTCGAGCTCAACGCCGGCACCCTGGACACCGCCGCCGGCCCGCTGCTGCAGGCCAACTGGACGTGGGCGCGCTCGGCGCTCGACGAGGTCCAGATCGGGCGGCTGAGCGAGTTGTGGTTCGACGCCCTGAGCGGCATCTGCAGCCACGTGCGCAGCGGTGGCGGCGGGCTGACCCCGTCGGACCTGGCCCCCGCCCGGCTGACCCAGCGCGACATCGACGAGCTGTGCCAGCGCTTCGCGGTCGCCGACGTGTTGCCGCTGACCCCGCTGCAGCAGGGCCTGCTGTTCCACACCGGCACGGCGCACGGGAGCGACGATCTGTACGCGGTGCAGCTCGACATCAGCGTGAGCGGTGCGCTCGACCCGCACCGGCTGAGCGACGCCGTGCACGCCGTCATCAAGCGGCATCCCAACGTGGTGGCGCACTTCATCGAAGACTTCGGCGAGCCCGTGCAGGTGCTCTCGGCCGACCCGCCGCTGGCGTGGCGCTACGTCGAACTCGACGCCGAAGACCTCGAGCCCGAAGAGCAGATCCAGCAGCTGTGCGCCGCCGAGCGCGCCGCGGTGTGCGACCTGGCGGAGCGCCCGCCGTTCCGGGCCGCGCTGATCCGCACCGCGGACAACCGGCACCGCTTCGTGCTGACCAACCATCACATCGTGCTCGACGGGTGGTCGAAACCCCTTCTGCTGCAGGAGATCTTCGCCGCCTACTACGGGGTGCCGCTGCCCGCCCCGGTGCCTTACCGCAAGTTCGTCGATTGGTTGGCCGCGCAGGACCGCGGCGCCGCCCAGGCGGCGTGGCGGCGGGTGCTGGCCGGCTTCGACACCCCCACGCTGGTCGGGCCGCCCGGCCGGATGAGCCTCGGGCCGCGGGCCGTCTCGTCGTTCCAGATGTCGGCGGAGACCACCCGGGCCCTCGGCGAGCTGGCCCGGTCGTGCCACACCACCGTCAGCACCGTGCTGCAGGGCGCGTGGGCGCAGCTGCTGATGTGGCTGACCGGCCAGCACGACGTCACCTTCGGGACGGCGGTCTCCGGCCGCCCGACCGATCTGGCCGGCTCGGACCAGATGGTGGGGCTGCTGATCAACACGGTGCCGGTGCGGGCCACGATCGGCGCCGAGACCACCATCGCCGACCTGCTCAACCAGCTACAAAGCGCCTACAACGACACGCTCGAGCACCAGCACTTAGCGCTGAATGAGATTCATCGTGTAACGGGACACGACCAATTATTCGACACCATGTTCGTGTATGAGAACTATCCAATCGACACCGCCGCGTTATCGACCGTCGACGAACTGGCCATCGACGGCTTCACGAACCGGGAATTCAACCATTACCCGCTCTCGGTGCAAGCCGTGCCGGGTCACGAACTGGGTCTTCGCGTCGAATTCGATACAGAAGTCTTCGACACGGGCAGAATCGAGAGGTTGATAGAGCGGTTCCGGCGCGTGCTGGAAGCCATGACCGCAGATCTGGAGGAGCAGTCATGACCGTCGGTGCAGGGCGGCGATTGTTGTCCATCGACTTGCTCGATGGCGGCGAGCACGACCGCCTCGACGAGTGGGGCAACCGGGCGGTGCTGACCGCGCCGGCGACGGGTGCTGTCTCGATCCCGGCGTTGTTCGCCAAGCAGGTCGCCCGCGTCCCGGAGGCTCCGGCGCTGACGTTCGACGGCCGCACGCTGACCTACCGCGAACTCGACGAGGCCGCCAACCGGCTGGCGCACCTGCTGGCCGAGCACGGCGCGGGCCCCGGCGAAAGCGTGGCGCTGCTCCAGTCACGTTCGGCTGAGGCGATCGTGTCGATCCTGGCCGTCCTCAAGACCGGCGCGGCCTACCTGCCGATCGATCCGGCCGTCCCGGCCTCCCGGATGGAGTTCATGCTCGGCGACGCGGCCCCGGTCGCCGCGGTGACGACGGCCGAGCTGCGGCCGCGCCTGGACGGGTTCGACCTGCTGGTCGTCGAGGTCGACGACCCGGCGGTGGCCGAACAGCCCACCTCGGGGCTGCCCGGGCCGGCCCCCGAGGACATCGCGTACATGATCTACACCTCGGGCACCACCGGAACGCCCAAGGGCGTGGCGGTCACCCACCAGAACGTCACCCAACTGCTGAAGAAGCTGCCCGCCGACCTGCCGAAGGCCGGTGTCTGGTCGCAGTGGCACTCGCTGGTGTTCGACGTGTCGGTCTGGGAGATCTGGGGTCCGCTGCTGCACGGCGGGCGCCTGGTCGTGGTGCCCGAGTCGGTGGCCGGCTCCCCGGACGACCTGCACGCGCTGCTGGTCGCCGAGAAGGTCACCGTGTTGTGCCAGACCCCGTCGGCGGTGGGCATGCTGTCGCCGGACGGCCTGGATTCGACTGCGCTGATCGTGGCGGGCGAGGCCTGCCCGGCCGAGGTGGTGGACCGGTGGGCGCCGGGGCGCGTGATGATCAACGCCTACGGCCCGACCGAGGGCACGGTGTACGCATCGATGAGCGCGCCGCTGACCGCCGAGTCGGGGGCGCCGACGATCGGCTCACCGGTGCCAGGGGCCGCGCTGTTCGTGCTGGATAAGTGGCTGCGGCCCGCGCCGGAGGGCGTCGTCGGCGAGCTGTACATCGCCGGTCGCGGCGTGGCCTCCGGGTACGTGCGCCGGGCGGGTCTGACGGCGTCGCGCTTCATCGCGTGCCCGTTCGGGGCGCCGGGGACGCGGATGTACCGCACCGGCGACCTGGTCCGCTGGGGCGTCGACGGCCAGCTGCAGTACCTGGGCCGGGCCGACGAGCAGGTCAAGATCCGCGGCTACCGCATCGAGCTCGGCGAGATCCAGACCGCGCTCGCCGCGCTGGACGGCGTCGAGCAGTCGGCCGTGATCGCCCGCGAGGACCGCCCCGGCGACAAGCGACTGGTCGGCTACATCACCGGCACCGCCGACCCGGCCGAGATCCGCGCCCGGCTCGGCGAACGGCTGCCCAAATACATGGTGCCCGCCGCGATCGTGGTGCTGGACGCGCTGCCGTTGACCGTCAACGGCAAGCTCGACAAGCGGGCCCTGCCCGCCCCCGAGTACCAGAAGACAACCGGTGAATACCGCGCCCCGACCACAGCCGTCGAAGAGACCCTGGCCGCCATTTACGCCCAGGTCCTCGGCCTCGAGCGGGTGGGCGTCGACGACTCGTTCTTCGACCTGGGCGGCGACAGCATCCTGTCGATGCAGGTCGTCGCCCGCGCCCGCGCCGCCGGCGTGGTGTGCCGCCCGCGCGACGTCTTCGTCGAGCAGACCGTGGCCCGGCTGGCCCGGGTGGCCGGTGTGGCCTCCGACGACGACGTCGTCGACGAGGGCCTCGGCGCGGTGGTCGCCACCCCGATCATGCGCTGGCTCCAGCAGGTCGACGGCCCCACCGACCAGTTCAACCAGACCATGGTCGTGCAGGCCCCCGCGGGCGTCACCCGCGAGGACGTCCAGGTGGTGCTCCAGTCGCTGCTGGACCGGCATGCCACCCTGCGGATGCGGGTGGACGACGACGGCGCCGGCGGCTGGTCGCTGCACGTGCCCGAGGTCGGTGCGGTCGAGGCGGAAGCGTGCATGCACACCGTTGACACGTTGTCCGACGCGGCGCTGGTGGCCGCGCGTTCGCAGCTCAACCCCGCGGCGGGCATCATGCTGCGCGCCGTGTGGGCCGAAGCCACGGCCCAGCTGGCGCTGATGATTCACCACCTGGCCGTCGACGGGGTGTCGTGGCGAATCCTGTTGGAAGACTTGAACATCGCCTGGGCCCAGCACCACAGCGGCCAGCCGGTGGCGTTGCCGACGGGCGGGACGTCGTTCGCCCGGTGGTCGGCGATCCTGGCCGAGCACGCCCAGCGCCCCGACGTCGTCGCCCAGGCCGACGCGTGGCGTGAGGTCGCCGCGACCCCGGCGCTGTTGCCGGCGGTGCGCCCCGACCTCGACACCTACGAGACGGCCAAGCAGCTGTCGGTGTCGCTGGACGTCGACACCACCCGGATGCTGCTGGGTGAGGTGCCCGCGGCGTTCCACGCCGGGGTGCAGGACATCCTGTTGATCGCGTTCGGGTTGGCCTGGGCGCGGTTCGTCGGCACCGGCGCGCCGATCGGCATCGACGTGGAGGGCCACGGCCGCCACGAGGAACTGGGTCCGCACGTCGACCTGTCCCGCACCGTGGGCTGGTTCACCACCAAGTACCCGGTCGCGCTGACCGTCGGCGAGCTGGACTGGGCGCAGGTGATGGCCGGCGACCCCGCGCTCGGCGAGCTGGTGAAGAAGGCAAAGGAACAGCTGCGCGCCCTGCCCGACCCGCTGACCTACGGGCTGCTGCGGTACATGAACGCCGAGGTGGACCTGGAAGGGTCCGACCCGGTGATCGGGTTCAACTACCTGGGCCGCCTGGGTGCTGCCGCCGACCTGCCCGGCGAGATGTGGCGGATCAGCCAGGACAGCCTGTCGTTCACCGGCGCCGCCAGCGCGGCGCTGCCCATGCCGTTGATGCACACCGTCGACCTCAACGCCGGGACCATGGACACCGAGGCCGGCCCCCACCTGCAGGCCAACTGGACCTGGGCGCCCTCGGCGCTGGACCACGAGCAGGTCAGCCGGTTGAGCCAGTTGTGGTTCGAGGCCCTCGCCGGGATCTGCGCGCACGTGCGCAGCGGCGGCGGCGGCCTGACCCCGTCGGACGTCGCCCCCGCCCGGCTGACCCAGCAGCAGCTCGACGACTTGTGCCAGCAGTACGCGGTCGCCGACGTGTTGCCGTTGACCCCGCTGCAGCAGGGGCTGCTCTTCCACGCCAGCTTCGCGCACGACCTCGGCGACGATGTGTATGCGGTGCAGCTCGGTATCACCGTGACCGGTGACCTCGATGCGCACCGGTTGCGTGAGGCCGTCCACACCGTCGTCGAGCGGCATCCGAACCTGGCGGCCCGGTTCTGCCCGCAGTTCGGCGAGCCGGTTCAGGTCATTCCTGCCGACCCGGTGATGGCATGGCGTTACGTCCAGCTCGGCTCGGAAGACCTGGACCCCGAGGAGAAGATCGAACAGCTCTGCGCTGCCGAGCGCGCGGCGGTCAGCGACCTCGCCCACCGGCCGGCGTTCCGGGCCGCGTTGATCCGCACCGCCGACAACCGGCACCGGTTCGTCCTGACCAACCATCACATCGTGATGGACGGATGGTCGCTGCCGATCATGCTGCGGGAGATCCTGACCAGCTACTACGGCGAGCGGTTGCCCGCGCCCGCGTCCTACCGCAGCTACCTGAACTGGCTGACGGCCCAGGACCGCACGGCCGCCCGGGCGGCGTGGGCCGAGGTGATGGCCGGCTTCGACACCCCCACGCTGGTGGGTCCGCCGGCCCGGCTGGGTCTGGGTCGGCGCGGCGTCGAGTCGTACCGGCTGCCCGCGGAGACGACACGCGCGCTGGGCGAGTTGGCCCGGTCCTGCCACACCACGATCAACACCGTGCTGCAGGCGGCTTGGGCGCAGCTGCTGATGAGGTTGACCGGCCAGCACGACGTGGCCTTCGGCACCGCGGTGTCGGGCCGGCCCGCCGATCTGGTCGGCGCCGACTCGATGGTGGGCCTGCTGATCAACACGGTGCCGGTGCGCGCCAACGTCAGCGCGGGCACGACGGTGGCCGAGTTGCTGCAACAACTGCAGCGCGCCCATAACGACACGATCGAGCACGAGCACCTGGCGCTCAACGAGATTCACCGCGTCACGGGACACGACGTGCTGTTCGACACCCTGTTCCTGTACGAGAACTACCCGATCGACACCAGCGTGCCGCTGGGCTTCCACGAGCTGGCGATCACCGATGTCACCAACCGCGAATACAACCACTACCCGCTCTCGGTGATGGCGCTGCCGGGCCGTGAACTGGGCCTGCGCGTCGAGTTCGACACCAGCGTCTTCGACACCGCCGGGATCGAGTCGCTGATCGAGCGCTTCCAGCGGGTGTTGGGGGCCATGACCGCCGACTCCAGCCAGCGGCTCTCGGTCATGGATGTGCTGGACGGCGACGAGCGTGCCCGCCTCGACGAGTGGGGCAACCGGGCGGTGCTGACCGCGCCGGTGCGGGCGGCGAAGTCGATCCCGGCCCTGTTCGCCAGGCAGGTAGCCCGCGTGCCGGAGTCCGTCGCGCTGACGTTCGAGGGTCGCTCGATGACCTACCGCGAGCTGGACGAGGCCGCGAACCGGTTGGCCCACCTGCTCGCCGCGCACGGCGCGGGCCCGGGCGAAAGCGTGGCGCTGCTGTTCTCCCGCTCGGCCGAGGCGATCGTCGCCATCCTGGCGGTGCTCAAGACGGGGGCGGCATACCTGCCGATCGACCCGGCGGTTCCGGCGGCGCGGATCGAGTTCGTGCTCACCGACGCCGCGCCGGTCGCCGCCGTGACGACCGCCGACCTGCGGTCGCGGCTGGACGGCTCCGACCTGCTGGTCATCGACGTCAACGACCCGGCGGTGGACACCCAGCCCGCCACGGCGCTACCGGCACCGACGGCCGCGGACATCGCGTACCTGATCTACACGTCGGGCACCACGGGTGTCCCGAAAGGTGTAGCAGTCACCCACCTCAACGCCACCCAACTGCTGGAGAAGCTGCACGCCGACCTGCCGGCCCCGGGCGTGTGGGCGCAGTGGCATTCGCTGGTGTTCGACGTCTCGGTGCACGAGATCTTCGGCGCGCTGTTGCACGGCGGCCGGCTGGTCGTGGTGCCCGAGTCCGTGGCCGGCTCCCCGAAGGACCTGCACGCCCTGCTGGTCGCGGAGAGCGTGACGGTGCTCAGCCAGACCCCGTCGGCCGTGGGCATGCTCTCGCCCGAGGGGCTGGAAGCGACGGCCCTGGTGGTCGCCGGGGAGGCCTGCCCGCCCGAGGTGGTGGACCGGTGGGCGCCGGGCCGGGTGATGATCAACGCCTACGGCCCGACCGAGGGCACGGTGTACGCGGCGATGAGCTCGCCGCTGAACCCGGACACGGGAGCCCCGATCGGCTCCCCGGTCCCGGGGGCGGCGCTGTTCGTGCTGGACAGGTGGCTGCGTCCGGCGCCGCAGGGCGTCGTCGGCGAACTCTACATCGCCGGTCGCGGTGTGGCGTCCGGTTATGCGCGCCGCTCCGGCCTGACGGCCTCGCGGTTCGTGGCGTGCCCGTTCGGGGCGCCCGGTGCGCGCATGTATCGCACCGGGGACCTGGTCCGCTGGGGCGCCGACGGGCAGCTGCAGTACCTGGGCCGGGTCGACGAGCAGGTCAAGATCCGTGGCTACCGCATCGAGCTCGGCGAAATCCAGGCGGCCCTGGCCGGTTTGGACGGGGTGGAGCAGGCGGCGGTGATCGCCCGCGAGGACCGCCCCGGCGACAAGCGGCTGGTCGGCTACATCACCGGCACCGCCGACCCGGCCGAGATCCGGGCCCAGTTGGGCGAAAGGCTGCCGGCGTACATGGTGCCGGTTGCGGTGGTGGTACTGGACGCGCTGCCGTTGACCGTCAACGGCAAGCTCGACAAGCGGGCCCTGCCCGCCCCCGAGTACCAGAAGACCGGCGGCGAATACCGGGCCCCGGCCACCCCAGTGGAAGAGACCCTCGCCGAGATCTACGCCAACGTCCTTGGGCTGCAGCGGGTTTCGGTCGAGGACTCGTTCTTCGACCTCGGCGGCGACTCGCTGTCCGCTATGCGGGTGATCGCCGAGATCAACACGGCCCTCGACGCCAACCTCTCGGTGCGCACCTTGTTCGAGGCGCCGACGGTGCGACGCCTCGGCCAACGGGCAGAGCACGACGCCAGCGGCGCGGACGAAGCCGAGGGTGGGGAGGCCAGCTTCGCCTCGGTGCATGGTCGCGACGCCACCCAGATCTACGCGAGCGATCTGACGCTGGAGAAGTTCATCGACGCGGCGACGCTGAGCGGCGCACCGTCGTTGCCCGGCCCGAGCTCGGAGGTGCGGACGGTCCTGTTGACCGGGGCGACCGGTTTCTTGGGCCGTTACCTGGCCCTGCAGTGGCTGGAGCAGCTGGAGCTGGTGGACGGCAAGCTGATCTGCCTGGTGCGGGCCGGCTCGGACGAGGAGGCTCGTCAGCGGCTGGAGAAGACCTTCGACAGCGGTGACCCGAAGTTGCTGCGGTATTTCCAGGAGTTGGCCGCCGATCACCTGGAGGTCATCGCGGGCGACAAGGGTGCGGCGAACCTGGGCCTGGATGAGCCGACGTGGCAACGGCTGGCCGACACCGTCGACCTGATCGTGGACTCGGCGGCCCTGGTCAACGGCGTGCTGCCCTACAGCGAGCTGTTCGCCCCCAACGTCGCCGGCACCGCCGAGCTGATCCGGGTGGCCCTGACGAGCAAGCTGAAGCCGTACGCCTACGTGTCCACCTCCGACGTCGGCCGCCAGATCGACCCGGCGGCATTCACCGAGGACGCCGACATCCGCGTCATCAGCCCCATCCGCAAGATCGACGGCAGCTACGCCAACGGCTACGGCAACAGCAAGTGGGCCGGCGAGGTGTTGCTGCGCGAGGCCCACGACCTGTGCGGGCTGCCGGTCTCGGTGTT
>NZ_LZJG01000156.1:0-36897 GCF_001667785.1 Mycobacterium sp. E3247
CGGCCATGATCACCGGCCGCTCCGCCGTGGACAGCAGGCCGGCGGCGCGGCCGAGCGAGTCGCCGTCGGGGGTGGTGGAGGCGCCGGTGGAGGTGGCGGCTGAGTATTCCAGTTCGCCCGGCGTATGGACGCGGACCTCGTCAACCAACGGTGGGCCATCGACGATTCCTGACCTGAGGTTCAATGGGGCCATGGCGAATCCCGCGCCCCAGGTGGCGATCCTTGACGACTACGCGGGCGTGGCACTGCGGCTTGCCGACTGGTCGCCGGTGCAAACCCGTTCCCGCGTGACGGTTTTCGACCGGCACCTGTCCGAGGAGGAGGCGGCGGAGGCGCTGCGGCCCTTCGACGTCATCTGTACCCTGCGCGAGCGCATGGCACTGCCGCGGACGCTTCTCGAGCGGTTGCCGAATCTCAGGCTGATCACCATCGTCGGCCGAAGCCTGCCCAACCTGGACCTGGCCGCGGCCACCGAGCGGGGGATCCTGGTCGCCAACACCGATTTCGCCCATCCGCGGTTCCGGTCGGTCCAGGACGCCACGCCCGAGTTCGCGTGGGGACTGCTGATCGCCACGGTGCGCAACCTGGCCGAAGAACACCGGCGCATGCGAGACGGCGGCTGGCAGGTGACGACGGGTCTCACGCTGTCCGGCAAGACGCTCGGGCTGCTCGGCCTCGGCCGGGTGGGCACGCGGATGGCCGGATACGCGAAAGCCTTTGGGATGGAGGTCATCGCGTGGAGCCAGAACCTCACCGCGGACGCCGCCGCGGCGGTGGGCGCGCGCCGGGTCGACAAGGCGGCGCTGTTCGAGGAGGCCGACGTGGTGTCCATCCATGTGGTGCTCTCCGAGCGCACACGCGGCCTTGTCGGCGAGCCCGAGCTGGCCCTGATGAAGCCGCACGCGTACCTGATCAACACGTCGCGGGGGCCGATCGTGGACGAGGCCGCGATGATCGCCGCCCTCACGGCGCGCCGCATCGCCGGCGCCGGGCTTGACGTCTACGACATCGAACCGCTGCCGACTGCTCACCCGTTGCGGGTGCTCCCGAACGTCACCCTGTCGCCCCACCTGGGGTACGTCACCCGCGAAATGCTCGGTGCCTTCTACTCCGACACCGTGGAGTCGGTGGCCGCCTGGCTGGACGGGGCCCCCATTCGGATCGCCAACCCCGAGGCGTCGCGAGGGTGATCAGCCGCGTTGGCGTCTCCAGTGCGGACTCTTGACCGCTTCCAGGGCCTCGGTGACGTAGCGATCGAGCGGCCACGCGCGTCCGGGCCGGCGGACCCATTGCTGGAAGCCGAAATCGGCTGCGGCGAAGGCGAGTTGGACCAGTAGGCCGGGACGCATGTCGGCGTCGGGGTTCACGCCCATGCGCCCGGCGATCAGCTTGGCCGCCCGCTCCTTGTCGGCGGGCGTGTGGACTGTCACCTTGGGAAGCAGGTGGGGCGCCACCAGCAGCGCTTCTCGCCACTCGTCGGTGTCGGCCTGCTCGAATGAGCGTGTCCGCGTGACGATGGCGTTGATCAACGCGACGTCCGGTGGCTCGTTCGCGGGTCGCTGCTCGAGCAGGTTGACGATCGCGGCGCCGCCATGGCGAACGGGGGCGAGTAACAGGTCTTCCTTCGTCGGCACATGCCGGAAGAAGGTGCGCGCCGAAACGCCCGCGGCGGCGGCGATCTCCTCGGTGGTGACCGCGTCGTACCCCCGCTCGACGAACAGCCGGAACGCCGCGCGCCTGATGTCGGCCCGGATCTGTGCGCGCTGCCGATCGCGCAACGACTCCGGTCTGTCGGGCGAGCTCACCGGAAGCAGCCGATCCCACCGTCGACGTGAATGGTCTGTCCGGTGATGAACGTCGAGTCGGTGCCCAGCAGGAACGCCACCAACGCGCCCACGTCGGTGCGGACATCGCCGATGCGCTTCATCGGTACGCGTCCGACGGCCTTCTCGTACTCCTTGGGCGCGAACGACTTCCAGAACTTGACGCCATCCGATTCGGCGAATGGACAGATGACGTTGACGCGGATGTTGTCTCGGCCCCACTCCAGGGCGGCGACCTTCGACAGGCCCCGGATGGCCTCCTTGGCGGCGGCGTAGCCACCCCACTTCGGCTCACCACCGGTCCCCGTGCCCGAGCCGAGGTTGACGATCGACCCGCCGCCCGCTTCGACCATGACGGGGTGTACGGCTTGCATGAGCAGGAAGGTCGCGCGTGGGCCGACGTCGTGGCCGAGCGCGAAGTCTTCGGTGGTGATGTCGACGAATGCCTTGGGCTCGTTGGTGGCGATCGCGTTGTTGACCAGGCCGTGGACCGTACCGAAGGCGTCGACGGCGGCCGTCACGATCCGCTGGGCGCTGGCCGGGTCGCGCAGGTCGGCGGTGAGCTTCTCGACGCGGCCCAGCGCCGACAGCTCCACGGTGGTCGTGCCCAGCAGTTCGTCCTGGATGTCGACCAGCAGCACCGATGCGCCGCGCTCCAGCAGGGCGGCAGCGGTGCCCTTGCCCACACCCTGGGCGGCGCCGGTGACGATCGCGACGTGGCCGCGCATCGACTCGGGGTGTGAGTAGCTCATGTCGCGGGCCCCATCTGTAGCGGCACCCCGCGGTGCATCTCGTACGTGCTGCGCGCGCCGCCGGGAAGTTCGATGAACTCGAGAGTTGTCCCGTCCGGGTCCTTGACGAAAAACATTCGCACGCCGCCGATTTCGAAGGGCTCCTGGTCGGGGGAGTAGCCGGCCGCAGTCACACGGCGGTGGGTGGCGTCGAGGTCGGTCACCGACAGGGCGACGTTGTGGATCCCGGTGATGCCGCGGCGTGCCGACCGGTGCTCTGGAGTGTTCGGACCCAGCGACAGCAGCTCGACCATCAACCCACCGAGCAATCCGCCCACCACCCGGCCCTCCTGCCTGCGGGTGGCGTGCAGCGCGGCGTCGAAAGGCTCACCGGAGATCAGGGTTTCGAAGACGACCTCCATGCCGAGCAGGTCGCGGTAGAACGCCAGGGCGCGGTCCATGTCGGTGACCCCGACGACGAGGTGGCAGAACGAGACGTCGCCGAGGACGCCGGTCATGACGCCGCGAGGCCTGGCGCGGGGCGGCCGGCGAACAGGGGCAGGTCGAGGTAGGTCTTGATCCCGGGTTCTGCGGCGCAGACGTCGGGGATGGCGTTGACGCAGTGGTTGGCCGTGGCCACCACGCCGGGATTCTTCACCAGCCCTTCGGCGATCGTCTCGGGTTGCAGCCCCTTGAAGGTGAGGTTCACGGTGGGATCGCCGGTGATCTCGACCTCGAACCGTTCGCCACGTCCGCCGAAATCCCAGGCCGGATCCAGGTTTTCCTCGCCCATCAGCCAGTTGACCGCCGCCGTGATGACCGGTTCGCCGTCCACCAGGGCCTGCCAGCGGAACCGGCGAGCGGCCACGGCCCCCGTCGTGATCGGGAACGGGGCGTAGTCGATGTCGGAGGTCGCGACCGCGACGTCCTGGATGGTCCTGATGTTCGGGTCGATGCGAAAACCCATGTGGTCGGCGATCATTCGGACCGATTGTTTGAAGCCCCCGTCCAGCAGGCCGGCCATGGGCCCCTGCATGGCTTCCTCGGGGGTACCGCCGAATCCCATGATGTGACGCACGACGTCCGGGGCGTTGTAGGTGCGGATGTCGGAGAACTCCTCGGCGCGGACGTGGGTGACGGCCGACGAGAGGGAGGACAGCATCAGCGGGAACCGCTCCGTGATGCCGCCGGGGTGGATCCCCGAACCGTGCAGGGTCACCCCGCCTTCGGCCGCGGCATCGGCGACGGCCCGGTGCCGCCGGTTGGCGGGGTCGGGGTATACCCAGCCGACCGGCGTGACGACGTTCTTGCCGGATCGCAGGATCGCGATGACCTCGTCGTCGTTGGGTACCAACGGGCTGTAGACGACGCAGTCGGCTTCCAGCGCCAGGATCTGCTCAGCGCTGGACGTGGCGGTGACGCCGAGGTCCCCGGTTCCCAGGATCCGGCCGACGTCGACCCCGTTCTTGTCCGCCGAGTGCACCCAGCAGCCGGCGAGCTCCAACTGCGGATGGTTGAGCACGCACGCGATGGCCGCCTTGCCGACGCCCCCGGTCGCCCATTGGATGACGCGGAGCTTGGACGAACTGCTCATCTGGGTGACCTCCCAATCGCATGCCTTTACACGCCGATGACCGGAATGGCACAGTATGACCCGCTGACAGTCACTGTCAACATCTGCCTGGCGTGGAAAGGCCTGTCATGAGTGCCCTGGACGGAAAAGTCGCGATCGTGACGGGAACCAGCCGCGGTGTGGGCGTCGGCATCGCCCATGAGCTGCTCCGCGCCGGCGCCACCGTCGTCGGGTGTTCCCGTTCGCCCCTGGACACCATCCCCGGTGTCGAACCCGAATGGGCGGGACGGGCCTCACAACAGGTCTGCGACCAAGGGGACTACCGCGCGATCGACGCGTTCGTCGCCGACGTCGTCGCCGAGCACGGCCGCATCGACATCCTGGTCAACAATGCCGGCGGGACGGTTCCGGCTCCGCACGCGGAGGGCATTCCCGAACTGGTGCAACGCATTCAGGGTGCGCCGGCGAGCGATGACGAGTATGAGCGCACGGCGCTCTTTCACGCGCTCGCGGTGCAGATGAACCTGATCAGCCCCCTTTGGTTCGCGATCCGCGCGTACCGGCAGATGCGCACCCAGGACGGCGTCGGTTGCATCATCAACATCTCCAGCGGGGCCGGGCATCCGGCGGGGTCACCGACGTTGGTCTCCTACGGCGCCGCCAAGAGCGGGCTCAACCATCTCACCCGATCGCTGGCCGAGGAGTGGGGGCCCAAGGTCCGGGTCAACTGCATCGCACTGGGACCGACCATGACCGAGAACTTTCGGTCGTTCGTACTGCCCAAAGACGACCCTACCGGCGCAAAGTATTTCGCGGCCGTCCCGCTGCGCCGGGCGGGCGAACCGGCGGAGGTGGGCCGGGTCTGTGTATTCCTCGCCGGCGGGGAGGCCGACTTCGTCAACGGCACCACCATCGAGCATGACGGCGGCATGTTGCCCGGCGTCCTGTACGAAGCGGGCCTGAAGACCATCACCGATCTGCTGTAATCGTTTTCATGAGCCATTCCCTGGAGCCCACCCCCGAACAGTTCGCGGCCCTGGCCACCCGGCCCGCCGACGAGCCGGTGGTAATGGTCAACCTGTTGAAGTTCAAGAACCCGGGTGGGCGGGAGTCCTACCGGCGCTACGCCCTGGAGGTGGCGCCGCACCTGCGGCGGGTGGGTGCCACCGTCCGTTACGCGGGAACCGCACCGGCCTATGTGATCGGTGACGATGAAAAGCCTTGGTGGGATGCGATTCTCGTCGTCGAGTATCCGACGCCGCAGGCATTCATGGACATGGTGAGCACGCCGGAGTACGCCGAGGTTCACCAGCACCGCGCCGCCGGCCTGGAGCGCGGTGACCTGATCGCCACGTCGGTGTGGTCAGTCGCGGGCGACTGACACTCAGAGCTTGTAGCCGATTGCGCGCAGCAGATCGTGGCGCTCGGCCACCTCACGGTCGCCTTCCACCGCGACGGGCGTCTGCCCGTCGATGACGCCAACGATGCCGCGACCGCGCGGAGAAACAGCAACCAGGACATCAACCGGGTTGGCTGTGGCGCAGTAGATCCCGCAGACTTCGGGCACCGACTTCACGGGATTGAGGACGTTGACCGGAAAGCCCTCACGCAAGAAGATCACGAAGCTATGTCCGGCCGCGATGGCCAGCGCCGTGCGCGTCGCCAAGTCAACCAACTCGCCGTCGTTGCCGCTGCGGCGAACCAACCGCGGTCCCGACGCCTCGCAGAAGGCCACCCCGAACCGCAGCGACGGACTCACTCCGGCCAGCGCCTCGTGCAGGTCTTCGACGGTTTTGACGAAATGCGCCTGGCCAATGATCACGTTGACATCCTCGGGCTTGTCAACGGCCACCACATCCCACGTCAGCGATGTTGTCGTCACCAGCCCATGCTGCCACCCGGCTACGGTCGCCCGAAAGACTTCTTAGCCGCCTCATTGCCAGTCGGCCCAACTGAGGACCAATGACTTGTGTGCTGGGTTCAAAAGACCCGTCCTAACGCCGCCGGTAGCCGATAGCGTCTCTCTTCGACGGGCCCGTTAAAGCAGGGGAAAGAGCGATGAACGCCTTGCTCGATCTCATCGAGGAAAGACGCCACGTGCGCGTGCCGTTTGATCAGGCCGCACAGTGGAGTTTCCGTCTGAGGGTGCGCCGCGCGACCGTAGAACTTGCCCACCGCAACCACTTTGGCAACAAAACCACCGGGTCGGGAGTGCGGCGATGACCGTCTTGATGACAGGGTTTCCCGGCTTTCTCGGTAGCGCGTTGCTGCCGGGCATCCTCGGCCGCACCGGCGAGTCGGCCATCTGTCTGGTGCAGCCCAAGTTCGGCACGCTGGCACGGCGACGCGTGGACGAGCTGAGCGGTGCGGAACCGTTTCTCGATGGGAGGATCCGGCTGGTCGAGGGCGACATCACCCAACCCGGTCTCGGCGTTGCACCAGAGACCTTCGCCGAGGTCACCGAGGCCTGGCACCTGGCCGCCGTGTATGACTTGGCGGTGCCGCGCGACGTGGCGGTTCGGGTCAACGTCAATGGGACCCGAAACGTCCTGGACGCGCTCGAACGCTGTCGGAGCCTGACGCGGCTGCATTACTTCAGCACCTGCTACGTCAGCGGCCGTTACGCCGGCCCATTCAGCGAGGATGACCTCGAAGTCGATGCGCCGTTCAACAACTACTACGAAGAGACCAAGCACCTCGCCGAGGCGGAGGTGCGTTGGCGTATGTCCGCGGGCATGCCTGCCACGATCTATCGCCCCTCAATTGTCGTCGGCGACAGCCGTACCGGGCAGACACAAAAATTCGACGGCCCCTACTTCGTCATGCAGTGGCTGCTGCGACAGCCTCGCTACGCGATCCTGCCGATGGTGGGTGATCCCGTGAAGACGCGCGTCAACGTGGTCCCGCGAGACTTCATCGTTGACGCCGTCGGATATCTGAGCGGCCTCTCCGTCTCGGAGGGGCGCACCTATCATCTGGCGGATCCGCGACCGCTTACAGTCGACGAGATGGCGGATACGCTGGCCCAGGCGACGGGTCGCGAACTGCTCAAGATCCGGCTGCCGCTGAAATTGACGAAAGCTGCACTGGCGCACGTTCCGGGGCTCTACCGCTTGATGCGCATCCCTCCCGAGGCGGTCGATTACTTCGCCCAGCCCACCTTCTACTTGACCGATCATTGTCGGGCCGATCTCGCCGGCAGCGGTATCGAGCCGCCCGCGTTCCGCAGCTATGTCGATCGACTCGTGGATTTCATGCGCAGTCATCCCGCCATCGGCTCGGCGGCGATGTTCTGAAGAGCGCCGTCGCCCCGGCGCCGGTCGGGGTCTAATGGGTGGATGGACCTGATGATGCCCACCGACGCGATATTTCTGCTGGGGGAGTCGCGGGAACACCCCATGCACGTCGGTGGCTTGCAGTTGTTCGAGATGCCCGAAGGCGCCGGTCCCGGCTTCGTCCGGGACCTCTATGACCGCTTGGTCGCGCAGCAGGATTTTCAGCCCACCTTCCGCAAGCATCCGGCGACGTTCGTCGGCGGAATCGCGAACCTGGGCTGGTCCTACGACGATGACGTCGACGTCGACTACCACGTCCGGCGTTCGGCGGTGCCGTCGCCCGGTCGGATCCGTGAATTGCTGGAGCTGACGTCGCGCTGGCATAGCAGCCTGCTGGACCGGCACCGCCCCCTGTGGGAGACGCACATCATCGAGGGCCTCAAGGATGGCCGGTTCGCGATCTACACCAAGGTGCACCACGCCCTGATCGACGGCGTCTCCGCGCAGAAACTGATGCAGCGCGCGTTGTCGACCGACCCCGCCGAAACCGAGATTCGCGCGCCGTGGAGCCTGCCCAAAAGCAAGCGCAAGAACAGTCCGGTGAGCCCGTTGCGTTCCGCGGTGCGTGCGGCGGGATCGCTTGCGGCACTTGGCCCGTCGACGGTCTCGCTGGCCCGCGCGGCGCTGCTCGAGCAGCAGTTGACGTTGCCCTTCGGAGCCCCGAGCACCATGCTGAACGTGAAGATCGGCGGCGCGCGCCGCTGCGCGGCGCAGTCATGGTCTCTGGACCGCATCAAAGCCGTCAAGAAGGCGGCCGGGGTCACCGTCAACGACGTCGTCCTGGCGATGTGTTCGGGCGCCCTGCGCTACTACCTGCTCGAGCAGAACGCGCTGCCGGACGCCCCGCTGATCGCGATGGTCCCGGTGAGCCTGCGCACCGAGGACGAGGCCGACGCCGGGGGCAACCTCGTCGGCGCCATCCTGTGCAACCTCGCCACCGATACCGACGATCCCGCGCAGCGACTGCAGGCCATCAGCGATTCGATGCGCCGCAACAAGACGGTGTTCTCGCAGCTGCCCCGCTTCCAGGCGCTGGCGCTGTCCGCGGCCAACACGTCGGCGCTGGCTTTGGCGGCCGTCCCGGGCTGGGTGGCGTCCACGTCGCCGCCGTTCAACATCATCATCTCGAACGTGCCCGGGCCCACTCAGCCGATCTACTACGGGGGCGCCCGCCTCGACGGCAACTACCCGCTGTCCATCGCGCTGGACGGCCAGGCGCTGAACATCACCCTCGCCAACAACGCCGGCAATCTGGACTTCGGCCTGGTGGGATGCCGGCGGAGCGTGCCGCACCTGCAGCGACTGCTGACGCACCTGGAGTCGTCGCTCAAGGACCTGGAACGTTCGGTCGGGTCCTGATCGGATGCCGAGACTCAGTGCGGGTGTGCTGTTGTACCGGACCCGCGACGGCGCCGTCGAGGTCCTGATCGCGCATCCGGGCGGCCCGTTCTGGGCGCGAAAAGACAACGGGGCCTGGTCGATTCCCAAAGGCGAGTACGCCGACGGGGAGGATCCGTGGGTTGCCGCGCAACGCGAGTTCTTCGAAGAGCTCGGGCTTACGGTGCCGGATGGAACCCGGCTGGACCTTGGAGAACTCAAGCAGTCCGGCGGCAAGGTGGTCACCGCCTTCGCCGTCGGCGGCGACCTCGATGTGACCGACGCGCGCAGCAACACTTTCGAATTGGAGTGGCCGAAGGGATCTGGCACGATGCGGGAGTTCCCGGAGGTCGACCGGGTGGGCTGGTTTCCGGTGGCGCAGGCGCGAGTCAAGCTGTTGAAGGGCCAGCTCGGGTTTCTGGACCGATTGATGGCGCATCCGGATTTGACGGGCTTACACGAAGGAACCTGACGTTGCGGCCGGGGCGTCGGCCGACGGGCAGAATGGCCGCATGACGACCGCGCCGACCGACTCCCAGGGGTTGTTGCTGCAGCTGCTGGACCCGGCCAACCGACCCGACCCGTATCGGCTCTGCGCGCAGTTTCGCGACGGCGGAGCCTTGCAGCTGCCCGACGCCAACCTCGCCGTGTTCTTGAGTTACCGAGACTGCGACGAGGTGTTGCGGCACCCGTTGTCGAGCAGCGACAACATCAACTCGGCCGTCGCGAAGCGCCAGGCCGAGGCCGGGACGGCACCGCGCCGGCAGGGACCGCCGGGCTTCCTGTTCCTCGATCCGCCCGACCACACCCGCCTGCGCAGGCTGGTCAGCAAGGCGTTCGCGCCGAAGGTGGTGAGCGCGCTGGAGCCCGACATTCGTGCGCTGGTCGACGGGATGCTCGATCGGGTCGCCGAGAGGGGCCACTTCGAGGTCGTCGAGGATTTCGCCTACCCGCTGCCGGTGGCGGTGATCTGCCGGTTGCTCGGTGTGCCGCTCGACGACGAGCCGCAGTTCAGCCGTGCGTCGGCGTCGCTGGCTCAGGCGCTCGACCCGTTTTCGACGATCACCGGCGTGCCGGCGGAGATCGCGAACGAACGACAACAGGCCGGGGCCTGGTTGCGCGAATACTTCCACGGGCTGATCGACCGCCGCCGTTCACAACCTGGAGACGACCTGCTGTCGGGGCTGATCGCGGTGGAGGAGTCCGGCGATCAACTGAGCCAGGAGGAGATCGTCTCCACCTGCAACCTGCTCCTGATCGCCGGACACGAGACGACGGTGAACCTCATCGGGAATGCCATGCTGGCACTGCTGCGCGACCCCGTGCAGTGGGGCGCCCTGGGTGCCGACCCCGGTCGAGCGCCGGCGATCGTGGAAGAGACGCTGCGCTACGACCCGCCCGTGCAGTTAGTCGGCCGAATCGCTCTCGCGGACATGACGATTGGCGGGGTCGAGGTACCGGCGGGCGACGTGATGATGCTCCTGCTCGCTGCGGCCCATCGTGATCCCGCGGAATTCGAGCGGCCCGATGTGTTCGATCCGGACCGGAAGGGGTTGCGTCACTTGGGCTTCGGCCGGGGAGCCCACTACTGCCTGGGCGCGCCGCTGGCCCGGCTGGAGGCCGGCGTGACGCTGTCGGCGGTGACGGCGCGATTCCCGGGTGCGCGGCTGGACGGTGAGCCGCAATACAAGGCCAACGTCACGCTGCGTGGGCTGTCGCGCCTGCAAGTCACGGTTTAGGTCAGCCGCGCTGTGCCTCAGCCGCGCTGTGCTCAGCAGCGCTCCCACGGCGGGCTTTCACCCATCTTCTTGTAGTACTTGGCCAGGTGGCTTTTGACCCGATCGACGTCCGTCTTCGGCAGGTCGATGCCGCCGCGCGCGCCGTCCATGATGGCGCCCGCGGCCATCACCCCGCGCGGGACCGCCTGAAGGTCGCCGCCGACGACGTCGGCGATCAGGAGCTTGTACGCCGTGAAGTTGTCCTTCTTGCCGTTGTCGTACCAGACGTGGGCATCGCGGTACTTCTCGTTCGGCTGCTCCTCGGCGCCGGCCCACTTGCGGACCCGCTTCTCGGCGGCGTCACCATCCCACTTGCGGTCGTGATCGGCCACCGGCAGGTCTTGAAACGCTGTTACTGACATGTCGTTCGCGTGCCCGCCGGCAGCGGGCGTTAAACGCGCCGGGACCGCGGGTTATGCACAGTTGGAGGTTTCTCCACAGCCTGGCGGTCGAGCGGTGCTCCGCGTCGCCGGCCGGGCCTACTATCGAAAACATGTTCGATGTCCGGCTGCCGACGGTCGAGGAGCTGGCGCGCGCCGAGGATGCGGAACTGGCGGCCGCCATCGCCGAGTGCGCGCGGGTGGAGGCGGTGGCCTCGGCGCGCAGGCTGGCGGCCATCGCGGAGCTGGTGCACCGCCGGGCCCAGGGGCCGACCAGCTCCGCCCACTGGTCCTGCGACAACTGGGATGCCATCGCCGCGGAAGTCGCCGCGGCACAAAACATCAGCCACGCCATGGCCTCGGGGCAGATGTATCTGGCGGCGGCGTTGCGCAACCGGCTGCCCCGGGTCGCGGCTCTCTTTGGCGAGGGCATCATCAGCGCCCGCTTGGCGGCGACCATCGTGTGGCACACCGACCTCGTGAAGGACCCCGACACCCTGCGATTGATCGATACCACGCTGGCCGAAGACGCCGCGCAGTTCGGGCCGATGTCGGCCAACAAGACCGCGCAGGCCATCGACGTGGTGGTGGGCCGTTACGATCCCGGCGCCCTGCGGCGCACTCGCGCCGCGGGCCGCAGTCGTGACGTCGTCATCGACCAATCCGACGACGAGTCGGGCACCGCCGCCATGTGGGGCCGGCTCTATGCGAATGACGCGGCCATGCTGGACCGGCGCCTGCTGCAGATGGCCGGGGAGGTGTGTGCAGACGATCCGCGCACCGTCGCGCAGCGGCGTGCCGACGCGCTGGGCGCCTTGGCCGCCGGTTCGGACCGGCTCGCCTGTGGTTGCGGCAACGCGGACTGCCCGGCCGGCGCCGAGACGGACGAGCGGGCGGCCGGCGTGGTGATCCACGTCGTCGCCGACGCGTCGACGCTGCAGGCCGACCCCGACCCGCACATGTCGGGAGAGCGGCGGTCGCGGCGCATCACCGACCAGACGACCCTGGCGGAGGCACTGGCCCCCGATCCCGAGCCCGACGTCCCCGATCCCCGGCCGCCCGCGCTGATTCCCGGCGGCGGCGTGATCTCGCCGGCGCAGGTCGCCGAGTTGATCCGTGGTGGGGCCAAAGTCCGGCCGGTGCGCCATCCCGCGGACGCAACGCCGGAGCCCGGTTACCGCCCGTCGGCCGAGCTGGAGCGGTTCGTCCGGTGCCGGGACATGACGTGCCGGTTCCCCGGTTGTGATCGACCCGCCGAGTTCACCGACATCGACCACACGGTGCCCTACCCGCTGGGCCCCACTCACGCGTCCAACCTCAAGTGCTTATGCAGGAAGCACCACCTGCTCAAGACTTTCTGGACGGGTTGGCGCGACGAGCAACGGCCGGACGGCACCGTGGTGTGGACGTCACCGGCCGGGCGGACGTACATCACCCGTCCGGGCAGTCGGCTGTTGTTTCCCGCACTGTGCGCCCCGACGGGCGAATTGTCCAGTGTCCTAAGGAACTATCGTCCCCGCGGCGATCGCGGCGTGATGATGCCCGCGCGCCGGCGGACCCGACGGCAAGACCGAGCGCGCCGCATTGATGCCGAGCGCGCGCTCAACGCCGCCCACATCGCCGAACGCAACCAGCCGCCGCCCTTCTAGCCCGGTCCGAGTCCGGGCACGATGGCACCGAGGCTGAAGGTGACCGGTTGCTCGAGTTGTTCGTATGTGCACGAGCGCGGGTCGCGGTCCGGCCGCCACCGGTTGAACTGCGCGGTGTGCCGAAAACGGCGGCCTTCCATATGGTCGTAGCGGACCTCGACCACGCGCTCGGGTCGCAGCGGCACGAACGAAAGATCCTTGCCCGCGTTCCAGCGTGAGAACTCGTTCTTGCGCGGCGTTCGTTCGCCGGCCTCGTGGGCGGCCCAGTTCCACGGGTGCTCGTCGAAATCGGTGACCAGCGGCTGGAGTTCGGCGAACAGGCGCCGTCGCTCGGCCATCGGAAAGGCGCCGATGACCCCGACGGAGGCCAGCTGACCGTCGTCCTGGTAGAGCCCGAGCAGCAGCGAGCCGATCGAGTCGCCGCCGGACTTGTGCACGCGGTAGCCGGCGACCACGCAGTCGGCGGTCCGCTCATGTTTGATCTTGAACATGACCCTTTTGTCGGGCTGATAGGTGACGGTCAGCGGCTTGGCGATGACGCCGTCGAGGCCGGCACCCTCGAACTCGTCGAACCAGCGCCGCGCGAGGTCGATGTCGGTGGTGGCCGGCGTGACGTGGATCGACGGTCCCGAACCCCCTAGCGCCTCGACGAGGGCCGCGCGTCGCTCGCTGAACGGCCGCCGCGTGTAGTCGTCGTCGCCCAGGGCGAGCAAGTCGAACGCGATGAAGGACGCCGGCGTCGTCTCGGCGAGCATCCGCACCCGCGAGTCGGCCGGGTGGATGCGTTGTTGCAACGCCTCGAAATCCAGGCCGTGGCCGGTAGCGATGACGATCTCCCCGTCGATCACGCAACGCCGCGGCAGCTCCGCCCGCACGGCGGCCACCAGCTCGGGAAAGTAGCGCGTCATGGGCCGTTCGTTGCGGCTGCCCAGCTCCACTTCGTCGCCGTCCCGGAAACAGATGGACCGGAACCCGTCCCATTTGGGCTCGTACGACGCGTCCGGCGGGATCGACCGCACCGATTTGGCCAGCATCGGCGACACCGGGGGCATGACAGGTAGGTCCATAGGCCGATTGTGCTGGAATCGTCGGTATGGCTGCTGCAGAAGAGCTCGACGTCGACGGTATTGCGGTGCGCCTGACCAACCCGGACAAGGTCTACTTCCCCAAGTTGGGCTCCAACGGCACCAAACGCAGACTCGTCGAGTACTACCGCGCCGTGGCTGCCGGACCGATGCTCGCCACGCTCCGCGACCGGCCGACCCATCTGCAGCGCTTCCCGGACGGCGTCGACGGCGAGGAGATCTACCAGAAACGCATCCCGCAGCACCATCCCGACTACCTGCAGACCTGCCGGGTGACGTTTCCCTCCGGACGCACCGCGGACGCGCTCAAGGTCACGCATCCCTCGGCGATCGTCTGGGCGGCCCAGATGGGCGCCATCACACTGCACCCCTGGCAGGTGCGGTGCCCCGGCACCGACCATCCCGACGAGTTGCGCATCGACCTGGACCCGCAGCCCGGTGTCGCCTTCGAGCACGCGCGTACGGTCGCCGTCGACGTGTTGCGGCCGTTACTCGACGAGCTCGGTCTGGTGGGCTACCCCAAGACCTCAGGCGGCCGGGGGATCCACGTCTTCCTGCGGATCGCCACGGACTGGGACTTCATCGAGGTACGCCGCGCCGGTATCGCGCTGGCCCGCGAGGTGGAGCGCCGCGCGCCCGAGGCCGTCACCACGGCGTGGTGGAAAGAGCAGCGCGGCGAGCGCATCTTCATCGACTTCAATCAAAACGCCCGGGACCGCACGATGGCGTCGGCCTATTCGGTGCGGCCCACCCCGATCGCGACGGTGTCGACGCCGCTCACCTGGGACGAGCTGGCCGGCGCGGAACCAGACGACTACACCATTGCGTCCGTCCCCGGCCTCGTGGAGGGCCGCGAAGACCCGTGGGCAGCGATGGACGACGCGGCGCAGTCGATCGTGCCCCTGCTGGAGATGGCCGACGATGACGAGGCGCGCGGCCTGGGGGACATGCCGTATCCGCCGAACTACCCGAAAATGCCCGGCGAACCGAAACGCGTTCAACCCAGCCGGGATACGGACCGGAAGAAGGATGGTGGCCGCTGAGGGGCTCGGAGATGGTGGTTGTGCCCCAGAAACGACCCCTCGAAGTCACCTGGCGAACCCGACGCTTCTGGGGCAACAACTTTCAGCACAACTCTACTGCTGACTGCCTGCTCTGGCGAGACCCATCGGGGCAGATTGTGGAGGTTCCCTGCCAGCGTGACCAGCGGTAGTGCCCGGACCGCCGGCATCCCGCGTCGCGCGGACGCAGCCAAGAACCGAATACCGGCCATCGAGAAGGCTTGAGGTACAAGTCACTTCAACGTATTAGGGCCGCGCTGGGACGGTTGGCCGCCGCTACGGCGAGAGCGCAATGGCGGCCAACCGTACGTGAACTGGTGACCCGATGCAAGCAGTGGATCACGACCGGGCGGCCGGGTGACTGGCCGCCCTTGCGGCCAGTTCTACGGCGTGCAGCTGATTGAGGTGCCGGTGCTGGTGCACGAGATGGTGGGCAGCGTACATCCGGAGCTTGCCAATGCGGTGAAGCCCAGGACCACGCCGAGAACGACTTTGTACTTCAAACGAGACATGAACACTCCGTTCGCCGATGAAGAAATGTTTCGCCCGAGGAAAGTTATAGTACGTGAGTACAACGCGGAATGATGTGGGATTCAACAAAATTGAGGCAATCTGCGTCAACTGTTTGACGGCGCGACGGCTATTTCTGAAACGTCGCAGGCTGGATTCCCTTGTGCCACAAGGCTGGAGGAGATTCGTCACAGTGACCGACGAGCCCGCTCGGACGCTCGAGCGCGCAGAGCAACGGAACGCCCGCCTATATACGGCAGGGCGACAACCAACAACCCGGTGCCCTGCCAATGCAGGAAAACGCTTGATTACCAAGCATCTTCACGAATTCACTGCAACAGCCCATCGGGTACGCTGACTGGCACGCTTAGGCAAACTGCGGTGCCCCTCGGCAGGTCCAAGAACGGACGATGTCAAGTAGGGCGTGCCAGTAGCGCAACCCCCGAAGGCCGCCGGCCTGCCCTACGGCGAGCAGGTTATCCCGGTGGATGCAGTGCTGCAGTCGATGGTCAACGGGATCGTGCAACCAGAGCTGGCCAACGCGGTGGCGGCCAGGATCAGGCCGAGGGCAACCTTGTACTTCATGCGTGACATGAACCACTCCATCCGTTAGAGGGAAGATGTACGCCCGAGGTGAGCAATATTACGTGAGTGCAATGCGGAACATGATGGGATTCACCAAATTTCCGGTGAGCCACGCGGCAACAGTTTGAAAGCGGCGCGTAGCCCTCTGCTGAACCGTCCCACCTCGTGGGTTAAATCCGCGGCGGTAAGCGGGTTTTGGCGTATTGGCATTCATCTCGCGGCAAAAATCCACGCGGGCAACGGGTCTGACGGCAGGCGCATACGATCCGACCCGAATCTAAATGACGTTGCAACGTTCCAAGCATCTTCGCCAGAGAAGAGAAACGTACTATAGGTCTCGAAAATGATCACATCGGCGTCTTTCGGTATGCGCCACGGGCGCCGCGATCGAATTCGCCTTGGCTACCCCCAATAGCTTGAATGCATTTCGGGTGTGCCACGGCGCAGCGATTCGGAGTGAGATTCCAAATTCGGTCAACCCGACCGGGAAAAGTAGGCTTTGTCGCTGTGCAGGTCGCAACTCGTGCGTGGTGCGTGGTGTCGGCCTTGGCGCTGTCGGCAGCCGTCGGCGTCACCGCGGCGGCGCAAGCACCGGCCGAGCCGGTCGGCACCGGCGCCGGTGACCGGCTGACCGGCTGGGACACCTACCGCCGGCTCGATCTGTTGCCTTACTTGCGCAGCGACACCCAAGCCTTGCAGGTTTCGAGCTTTGATCGCAGCGGCGGCGATTTCGACCTCTCCACCGGAAATCGCAACGGCACGGGCGGGTGTTTGGCCGACGGCGGTGCCGGCTGCGTCATCGCGGAAGATCGCGGTGCCGGCGAGGTGGATTCGATCTGGCTCACCCGTGACGGTGGCAAGGTGACCAAGATCGGAAACATTCGCGTCGAACTGGACGGCCGCACGGTATTGGACGCTCCCCTGCAATCGGTCGTCAATGGCGCGCTGGGTGCGCCGTTCGAATGGCCCCTGGTGGCCAACGCGACTCAGTCGCCGGGTGGGGTGTACGTCAAGGTGCCGATGCCCTACCGGCAGTCGATGCGCATCAGCGTGGCATCGAATCTCGAGTACTACCACGTCGATTACCGGCAATTCTCGACGCCGGAGGGCGTCACCACCTTCTCGCCCTCCGATCGCGCGCTCGACGTGCTCGCCACGCTGCGCGACGCGGGCACGGTCGATCCGAAGCCGGCCGGCCCCGCCGCCGCTCACGACAAGCGGACAGTCGCGCCTCCTGCCGGCGCAGGGGTGACGATCGCGGAAATGGCAGGCCCGGGCAGCGTTTCGGCGATACACCTGCAACTCCCCGAACCCACGGACCAACTCCTGAGCGGCCTACGGCTGCAGATGGAGTTCGATGGCCAGACCACCGTCGACTCCCCACTCGGCGAGTTCTTCGGCGCCGGACTGGGCGTCGACAGCGTGCGATCGCTGATGTTCGCCGCGGTCTCCGATCCTGGCGGATCGTTGTCGTTGTACGCGTGGTGGCCGATGCCGTTCGCCCACGACGTCCGCATCACCCTCGTGAACACCACCGACGACCCGGTAGGCGGGATCGAGAGCGACGTGACGATCGCCCCCGACGCCCGGTGGGCGTCCGCGCTGGCCGCCGGACGCGCCGGCTACTTCACCGCTCGCTCGCATGCCGCGCCGACGATCCCCGGCCAGGATTGGCTCTTCGCCGAAGAACGAGGCCACGGGAAATTCGTGGGTGTCAGCCACACCATTCGCGGCTTCCGGATCAAGACCGCGTTCAGCGATGCCGCCCCGTACTTTCTCGAAGGGGCCGAGCGCGTGTACACCGACGGTGCCGCGTCGCCCCAGTGGTATGGCACCGGGACCGAGGACCTCTACGAGGGCGGCTGGTATTTCAAGGACGGGACCCGCTTCAGCGACCCGCTCACCGGACAACCCGATCGGCGCACGGCCACCGGCGGCTGCGCGGACTACTGCGTCGCCGTCTATCGGCTCATGCTGGCCGACGCCATCGACTACCACTCCGCGATCCGCTTCGGCATCGAGCACGGAAAGCGGAACATGGTCCAACCCGACTACAGCTCAACCGCTTTCCTCTACGCCCAACCGAATGAGACTCTCGCGCCCGGCGACGACGTCCGCCCGGGTGATCCGGTCAGCCGGCTGCTGCACGGCTACGCCGACGCCGACGCATCGGACCGGTTGCTGATCAGCGAGTACGAGGGCGCCGAAGACACCCATCCGGTCATCGGGTCGGTCCGCGCCACCAGCGGCGCGATCACGTTCCACGTCGACACCGACCCGGGCAACCGCGGCATCCTGTTGCGCCGTACGTCGGATCAGGCCGACGGCTTCCAATCGGCGGACGTCGCCATCGACGGCGTCCCGGTCGGCACCTGGCTGCAGCCGCGCGCCAACGCTTTTCACCGCTGGCTCGACGACACCTACCTGTTGCCGCCCGCGGAAACTGCGGGCAAAGCGCAACTGACGGTCACCCTGACGCCTGCGCCCGACTCCCCGCCCTGGACGGCGAGCCGCTATGAGGTCGAAACACTGTCCGGTTCAACCGGCTAGACGGCGGCGGACCGCATCACCCGGGTGGCAAGGAGTGCCATCACCACGCCCGTCACACCGCCGACGGGGGCCACCAGCGACGACCACCCCGAGAGCACGAAATAGCCGAACGTGGCGCCGACGGCGAGCAACGCCGCGTGCGGGGGCGTCCACCGCGTGATCGACGGCAGCCGGAACGACAGGCCCATGCCCAGCAGCAGTGCCAGGACGTGACCGAACGCGGTGAAGTCCGCGTCGAAAGTCGCCACCATCGCGATGCCGAGCCACCACCCCACCCAGGCCGCCCGCCAGCGCAACGGGATCGACGCGGTCAAGGCGCCCAGCACGCATGCCGCGCCGTAGCTGATCCCCACGTCGGTGGCGCGCGCAACCGAGAACGGCAGCCAACCGGTCTCGACCGCGGCGACCAGCCCGACCGCGAGGATCAAGGTGGCGCCGATGTGGCCGACCGCGAAGGTGATCAGCAAACCCCGGCCGTGCCAGATGAGTTCGCCCAGCGCCAGCAAGCACACCAGCCCCGGCAACCAGAGATAGACGTCACCGCCGTCGCTGACGAATGCGCTCCCGACCAAGGTGCCCAGGTGGCCGTGCGCCAGGTTGTGCAGGTTGGTGCTCATCTCGCTGACGACCGTGGCGCGGGTGTGTGAACCCAGGGCCGTCAGGGTGACCGAGACGGCGAGCAGCAGGACGGTGTATGCCGCCGTGACCCGCAACCGGTCGGCGCGCAGCCGACCGGGGGTGTCGGATACCGTCATCGGCCGTTCCAGCCGCGATCGCGGGCCAGGAGGTCGGCCACGGTTTCCCGGCGCACCAGCTCGCGCGACCGGCCGCCGGAGACCGCGACCAGCGGCGGACGGCCCACCAGGCTGCGACTCGACTCCGTCGAGTGCTGATAGGCGCCGGTGCAGGCCACCGCCAGCAGGTCTCCGGGCCGGACGTCCGCAGGCAACTCGACGTCGCGGGCGATCTCATCGCCGTCGCCATGCCGGCCCACGACGGTGACGGGTGCGGTCGCGGTCGGCACGTGCCGATTGGCCAATCCCACCGTGTATTTCGTGTCGGGCCGCTCGGGGCTGTGAATGTCGCCGGTGCCGCCGTCCACCGCGACGAAGGTGTGCCCGCCCGGCTGGCGCTTGACGGCGATCACGCGGCACAGCATCATCCCGGCCCGCGCGGCGATCGCCCGGCCCGGTTCGATCACGATCGTCGGGCGCGGGAAATCGTGCTCCGCGCAGGCGGATTCCAGTGCAGCCCCGATGGTGGCCGCAAGCGAGCGGAGGTTGAGCTCCGGGTCACCGGAAAGGTAGGGGACCGCGTGTCCGCCGCCGAGGTTGAGTTCGGTGAGCACGACTTGATGGCGGTCGCGGACCTCGGCCATCACGCCGATCATCTGGCGGATCGCTTCACCGTAGTGCGAGGCGTCGGTGAGCTGTGACCCCAGCCGGCAGTGCAGCCCCACCAGGTTCAGCCACGGCTGGTCCAGGACGCGCCTGAGGGCGCCGGCAGCCTGGCCTCCCGACAGTGCGAACCCGAATTTCTGGTCGATGGCCCCCACATCGGGGATGACACCGACCAGGACACGCTGAGGCTGACGCACCCGGCAGGCGAGCAGCGAGACCTCGCTGGGGGTGTCGATGACGATCCGACCGACGCCGGCGGCGACCGCGTCGTAGAGCTCGGCCGCGGTGATCACGCCGTCCAGGATGATCTGTGCCGGCGGGATGTCGGCGGCCAGCGCGGTGGCCAGCTCGCCGGCCGAGCACACATTCACGCCGGCCCCTTCGTCCGCGGCCCAGCGTGCGACGTCGACGCTCAACAGCGCCCTGCCCGCGTAGATCAGCTCGGCGTCGGGGAGCGTCGCGCGGTAGCAGCGGATGCGGGCCCGGAAGTCCTCCTCGTCCACCACGTAGGTGGGGGTGCCGAACTCGGCGGCGATATCGTCGGCGGCCACGTCGCCCACGCACAGCCGGCCCCGGTCGTCGACGTAGGCGCTCAGCGGCCACACCGCACGATCGAGGTGCGGGTTCAGCCCGTGCCTCAGCGATGGCAGCAGCTCGAAGAGCGTCATCCCTCCACGGTGCCGGTCGGATCGCGGGCGTGCCGCGCTCTTAACGAAGCCTTCACACCCGGGGGGCAAATCTTCACAGATTCGGAACACTGGGCGTGAGGTCGGGGCGCGGCGGAGTCTTGACTGCCAGGCTTCGCGCTGCTAGACATGGGTGCGTCATGGATTTGGGCGATCGCCCAAAATGGAGGTGAAATGACGGCCACCACCGGCACGGACGTCTACTACGACCCCTATGACACCGGAATCATCGCCGACCCGTACCCGACCTACGCGCGGCTGCGCGAAGAGGCGCCGATCTACTACAACGAGCGCTACGACTTCTGGGCGCTGTCACGGTATTCCGACGTCGATCGGGCGCTGGCCGACTGGGAGACGTTCTCCAACAAGCGCAGCGACATCCTCGAGCTCATCCAGTCGAAGTTCGACATGCCCGGCGGGGTGATGATGTTCCAGGATCCGCCGGAGCACACCAGGTTGCGCGGGCTGATGTCGCGCGTGTTCACCCCGCGCCGGATGGCCGCGCTCGAGGACCAGATTCGCCAATACTGCGTGCGGTGTCTGGATCCGCTGGTCGGTTCCGGGAGCTTCGACATCATTGCCGAGCTGGCCTCGATGATGCCGATGCGGGTGATCGGCATGCTGTTGGGAATCCCCGAGTCCGAGCAGGTTTCGGTGCGCGACGCCAACGACGCCAACCTGCGCACCAAACCGGGCGCACCGTTGAAGGTCGCCGACGCCGACTCGATCGCCGACGGCCGGATCTACGCCGACTACGTGGAATGGCGGTCCAAGAATCCCTCCGACGACCTGATGACGACGCTGCTCAACGTCGAGTTCGACGACGAGCACGGTGTGCACCGGAAGCTGACCCGCAAGGAGGTGCTGCACTACACGCAGGTGGTCGCCGGGGCGGGCAACGAGACGACGGGCCGGCTGATCGGCTGGCTGGCCAAGGTGCTCGCCGAGCATCCCGACCAGCGGCGCGCGGTCTACGAAGATCGGTCGCTGCTGACCCGCACGGTCGACGAGACGCTGCGATTCGAACCGACGGGACCGCACGTGGCCCGCTGGATGGCAAAGGATTTCGAGTGTTACGGCACCACGGTTCCGGCCGGCAGTGCCATGCTGCTGCTCTTCGGTGCCGCAAACCGCGACCACCGCCGCTACGCCGATCCGGACACCTACGACATCCGTCGTGACAACATCTCGCACATCACGTTCGGGAAGGGCGTGCACTACTGCCTCGGCGCCAACCTCGCCCGCCTCGAGGGCCGTGTCGCGCTGGACGAAATCCTCAACCGATGGCCGGAATGGGGAATCGACTACGAGACCGCGAGATTGGCGCCGACGTCGACGGTCAGGGGCTGGGAGCGGCTACAGGTGGTGCTGCCCTGAGTCAGGCGGGCGCCTCGTATCGGTCGATGAGTCGGTTGACCAGCGCGATGGCATCGGCGTGACCGCGCGTGGCACCGAGGGAATCCTCCAAGATGACGGTGCGGCCGATCGCGGCGATGACCACCGCGAGACCCGCCGGCGGGAATTCGGCTGCGTCGAGGCCGTTCTCGCGGACGATCTCGTCCAGCGCGGCGATCTGCATGTCGCGCCACCGCTGGAACCAGGCCGCGATCTCGGCGCGGATCTTTTTGCGGTGGTTGGCAAGTCCCATGAATTCCTGCAGCAACCGGGCATCCTTGGGTGCGACGAGGGTGTCCCACAGGGCGTGCAGGGGGCGGTCGGACGCGAGCGCCGCCTTCTGGCGATCGAGGTAAGCGGCCGCCCCGCGCCTGAAGACGTCGAGGTAGAGCTCATCCATCGTGGGGAAGTAGTAGTGCACCAGCGCGGCTTTGACCCCGGCTTGGGCGGCCACTCGGCGTGAGGTCGCCGCGGCGTACCCCTCCTCGACCATGACGTGAACCGTCGCGTCGATCAGCAGGTCCCGGGTCGTCGAGTCCCTGGCCATCACCGGACCCTAATTTGGGCGGTCGCCAAGAATCAACAAAGGCTGTTGGTTAGAGGATTGAGGTGCGGGGAATGGTTCACGGGAACCGTTCAGAAAGTGAAGGAACAATATCTTCCATGGCTCCCAGTTTCTCCGACGTCATCCAATCCAAGTACCTGCTGCTGACGACGTTCACCAAGGACGGCCGCCCCAAGCCCACGCCGATCTGGGGCGTGCCCGAGGGCGACAAACTGCTGGTCATCACCGACGACGGGTCGTGGAAGACCAGGCGGATCAACAACACGCCCCGGGTGACGATCGCCAAGAGCGCCGCGTTGGGGAAACCCAAGAGCGAAGAGGTCGAGGGCGTCGCCCGGGTGCTGCCGAAGGCCGAGACGCGGCGGGTCTACAACGCCGTGCTCAGGCGCTACTGGTACCACGCCTGGTGGTTCTATGCGCACTCGATCGTCCGGGGCGGCATCGACAAGGTCCACGTGGGGCTCGAGATCAGACCGGCTGGCTAGCGTCGCTCTTGGGATCGATCAAGATCTTCGCGTGCGCCTCGGGATCGCCGAGCGCATCGAACGCGGCTTCGACGCCGGACAACCCGACCGTTCCGGTGATCAGCGGTGTGACGTCGACCTTGCCGTCGGCGAGCATGTGCAGGGTGTCGCGGAACTCGAGAGGGGTGTAGCCGAGCACGAACCGCAGGTCGACCTCCTTGTTGATCGCCATCGCGGGCCGAATGTGGTCGGCGCCCATGCACACACCCACGACGACGACGCGCGAGAACAGCGGTGCGCCGGCGATGATGCCGTCGATGATGCCTGGGACACCGACGCATTCGAAGATGACCGGGTGCTTGGGGGTTGCCGCGCCGGCGGCCTCGGCGGCGCGCCACACGTGCCACCACGGCAGCCGCAGCCGTTGCAGTTTCTCGATCGTGCCGACCGCGAGGTCGAACGCCTCCAGAATCCCTTGCAGATGTTTGCGGCCGGCCCGGGTCGCGTAGGGCGAGTCGTGTGCGGGGTCGACGACGATGTCGGCGCCGCAGGCCGTCGCCAGCGCGCGCCTGCCCGCAGAGAAGTCACTGGCGATCACCGTGCGCACGCCGTGCGCCTTGAGCATGCAGATCACGGCCAGACCGATTGGCCCGCAGCCGATCACGATCGCCACGTCCCCCTTCTTCACCTCGCCGCGTCGGACGGCGTGCCACGCGACGGCCATCGGCTCGGTCAGCGCGGCGATCTGCGGGGACAACCCGTTCGGCACCGCGAACGTCAGCGACTGCTCGACGAGGAGCTGTTCGGCGTAGGCCCCGGGTGCCATGGTCGACAGCCCGATCCCGTGCACCTCTTTGCCGCGCCGCAGCAGCGGCAGGGCCACGACCCGGGTGCCGGGTCGCGGGGCCTTGCGCGTGCCCGGCCCGTAATCCAATACCTCGCCGCAGAATTCGTGACCGAAGACGACGTGCTGGTCCGATCGCATGAACGCGTCGTAGCCGGATTCGGCCATGACGTCGGCGAGTTCGTCGCAGTGGTGACGAGCGTGTAGGTCGGATCCGCAGATGCCACACCTGAGGACTTCGACCAACAGCTGCCCCTTGGCGGGGGTCGGCGTCGGGGCGTCGACTACTTCGAGCTTTGCGTTGGTGCAGGTCACGCTCTTCATCCGTCGATCCTCCTACACGGTGGTCGAATTCGGACCCGCGGGTGCCGGCTCTTTCAGCCGCGAGGCGCGCGCTCAGCTCAGCGCGCGAAGGGCTTCGTACGTGTCGGCCAGGGTCTCTTGTGGATCCCGGTACTTGATGCCGAGTTCGCGTTCGCTCGGTGAATCGTCGGACGCCGGCATCTGCGTGTAGTACTGCATCCCGGCCCAGGTGAAGGGCGTATCGAAGGGTACGAAACGGCTGGCGCGATCCATCACCGCGCCGGCGACGCGCAGAGCGGTATCGGGAATCGGGACCGAGACCATCGCCGACCCGGACACCTCGCCGAGCATCTTCGCCAACTCCGCCGCCGGAACGCGATGGCCGCCCGCCATGTAGCGGCGCGGGCCGTGGCCGGGCTCCAGCAGCGCCGCGTGCAACGCCGCCAAATCGCGGACGTCGACGATCAACCAGGCCCCGCTCCGACCCGGGATCACGTGCATCTGCAGGGCGGCCTTGACGCCCTCGCCGGCCTCGCCGAACTGGTCACCCACCGGTGGGCCGATGACCATGCCGGGGTAGGTGATGTTCACGGGCGCGCCCGCATCCTGCAGGCCGCGGGCATAGATCTCGACCTGCGCCTTGGACGTGCCGTACCCGTCCGCCCCACCGACGACCGGCAGGTCCGCCGACAGCTCTTCCAGGCCGGCATGAAAGAGCGCGCTGAAACTCGACACGTGGATGATCGGATCCAGGCCCAGCTCCACCGACTGGCCGAGGACGTTCTGCGCGCCCTGCATGTTGGTGGTGAGCATCTGGGTGGTCTGGCGCGGGTCGGTGGCGACCAGGGCGGCGCTGTGCACGACGGCTTCACAGCCGTCCAGCGCCTCACGCACCGCCATCCGGTCGGTGATGTCGGCGACGGCGAAGTCGGACACGTCGACGCCCAGTTTGGCCACCGAAGTCTGCAGCTTGCCAGGGTTGCGCACCAGGAACCGGATGGAGTGCCCCGCGTCGGCGATGGCCTTTGCCGTCCACCCGCCGACGAATCCCGTACCGCCTGTGATCAGAACGCGCATGGTGCGATCTTTGCAGGGCCGTCCGGCCTACAGGTGACTGGAGGCGAAGTTGGCGGCCTGGCCGGTCATGCCGTTCACGCCGTAGGACACGTGCGCGGCGAAGTCGTTCCCGGTGCCGGTGCCGCACACCGGATCGCCCTGGGCGCACAGCTCCAGGGTCTTCGGCTGATACAGCGGGCCGATGGCCAGCGGCGGGGCGTGGTACTTCTGCAGGAAGTCGCCCGACGGCGTCCCGAACAGGGTGACCGCGGCGACGTGGTTAGCCACGTCGGGCGGCATCGGTGACGGCACGGCGGACGCCGGCACGCCCGACGGTACGGCCGCCGAGGTGACGTAACCGGCCAACGCCGCGCCCTGCGAATACCCGCCGAGCACCTCGCGGGTGTTGGGACAGTTCTTGGCGGTGGCCTCGACGTGCGAACTGGCGTCACGGATGCCGTCGACGACCGTCTGCGGGAAGTTGGGGTTCGAAAAGTCAGTGCTGGCCGGGTAATTGACCGCGTAGACGCTCAACGATCGGGAGCCGATCTGCGAGCGCAGCGCGTCGACGAAGGACCCGCCGATGCCGCCGACACCGGGCGGCTCACCCGATCCGCGGGCGAACACCACCTCGACATCGGGACACGGGTCCGCGGACGCGGACGGACTCGGCGCACTGGAGACCAGCGCGCCGGCCGCCAGCGCCGCCAGTCCGACGAGCGCAGGCAGCCGACGCGGCGGGGCAAGCTTGCTCACTTCTTGAAGGCGTCTTTCACCTTTTCGCCGGCGTCCTTCAGGCTGGACTTCGCCTGGTCCGCCCGGCCCTCGTCCCTGGTTTCGTGGTCCCCGGTCGCCTTGCCGATGGCCTCCTTGGCCCGGCCGCCCAGGTCCTCGATCTTGTTCTTCAGCTTGTCCTCGTTACTCATGCCGGTGTGGCTACCCAGCAAAGGGAGCAGTTGAAACCCCGAGCCTGCCATCATGGTGGTTGTGAGCGCCGCGATCGTGGTGGCAGTGGTGGTGGGGCTGATGCTGCTCGGCATCGGCATGGTGATCAACCAGCTGCTGCGGCTGCGCAGGTACCTGAGGGACTCGCCGACCGCGCCACCGCCAGGACCCGAGCCCCCGGAGCCGCCCGGCTAGGGGCGGGCCGCCCTACAATCGCGCGGCGACCAAGTTCGCGGCCTGGGTCGTCATGCCGGACTGCACGTACGAGGCGTGGGCGAAGACGTTGATGTTGGAGCCATCCGAGCACGCCGGGTCGCCGGCGGCGCACATGTCGACGGTCTTCGCGGCGTACGGCGGGGCGATCGGCGGGAACACGGTGCCGGACAAGCGATTCGCGAGGGCGCTCGTCGGATTGCCGAAGACGGCGATCGCCGCGACGTGGTCGACCGCCCGGGGTGGCATGGCCGGCGTGGCCAAGTCGATCACGCCGGCACCCTGCGAAAACCCGCCGAGCACCATTCGGGTGTTGGGGCAGCGACCGATCATGTCCTGTACGTGGGCAACCAGGTCGTCGGCACCGTTCTGGGCGCTCGCGGCGAAGGCCTCGGTCGCGGGGTAGTTGACCGGGTAGACACCCATCGACCGCCCGGAAATCTGGGACCCGAGTGAGTCGATGAACGCCTGGCCCACACTGCCGACCCCCGGGGGCTGGCCGGTGCCGCGGGCGAACGCCACCTCGACGGCGGGGCAGGGGTCGGCATGAGCGGCCGGGTTGTTGAGCGCCCCGCCCAGCACCACCCAACTCGCCACGGCCACAACGGCAACGACGATGCGCTTCACACTCATCGCTTCATGCTGACACAGGCGTTCCCACGGGGCAGCGTCAGCGGAAGGTCGGTGTAGGTGACGATGCCCGGCGGCGCGGCGACAACGGCCGGGATCGCGTTGATCGCGGGCATCGCGGTCATGATGTGGCCGAGGTCCATGAACTCCTCGATCGTGGTGGCCTCGAAGTAGGGCGGCGGCAGGAAGCCGACCTTGGTGGTGACCGTCGGCTGCCCGTCGATCTGGATGACCCAGCCGTCCTGGTCGATCTTCCAGTCGGGCTCGAGCGTCTGGCCCTTGCGCCACCGGACGTTCAGGTCGATCAGGGTGGTGTCGCCGACGATGCCCTGCCAGCTGATGTACACCCCCGCCACGCACCCGGCGGGGATGGTCCAGGACGCCATCTCGAGGTCGGCCGTGGTCTGGGCGAACTCGGCCACGCACTTGACGTCGTCGAGTTCGACGCCCAGCGCGTCGCCCACCAGCCGGACGGCCTCGCCGAAGATGGCCGTGCCCTTCGCCGCCATCGCCTGCAGCCCCGGGTGGTCGATCGGCTGCCCGAAGCCCACCGGCCTCTCGGTCTCCGGTGAGTCGTAGAACGTGGTGTCGGCGGCCTCGTTGACCGTGACCTTGTCGATCCGGTTGCACACCATCGCCGACACGATGGCCAGCAGCTCGGCGAAACCCGGGCTCACCCCCGACCCGAAGATGGTGGCGCCGCCCTTCTCGCAGGCCTGAGCGATCTTGTCCCGCCCGTCGCCGAGGTTGCCCCCGGTGATGAAGGACGCCGTCGTCACCACGTTGACGCCCGCGGACAGGATGCGGACCAGCTCGTCGACGTCGATCCACATCGGGTTGTAGACCACGCAGTCGGGTTTCAGCGCGAGCAGGGCGCCGACGTCGTTGGTGGCCGCCACGCCCAGCGGCGCGATCCCGACGAGGTCGCCGGCGTCGCGGCCGACCTTCTCGGCCGACCACGCATAGCAGCCCACCAGTTCCAGCGTGGGGTTGGCGACGACCGACTTCAGCGAACTCTTGCCGACGTTGCCGGTGTTCCACTGAACCACTCGATAGGTGTTTGGCACTCGCTCAGCATAGGGAATGGGTGCTGCCGTTAGTAGGCGGATTCGGCGGCCAGGATCTCGGCGAGGTAGGCGTCGACGGCCGGCCGGTCCAGCCGTGCCCGCGCCCAGCGCCGCACGCGCTCCCGGGTTTCGGCCGACTCCATCGTCACGGCCCCGACTAGGACCGACGTCGCCGACCAATCGTGGTTCCATGCCGCCGATTCCGTGAGCGGACGTTGGGTGCCGTCGGCCAGGGCGAGGGTCGCGCGGCCGTCGGCGTCCAGCGCGCCCGCGCCGGAGATGCTCCCGGAGGTCAGCCGCACCGCGACGCCGGTGGGCGCGTCCGGGCCGATGACCGCCACCCGCACGCGGGCGACGACCTCCGTTCCGGCCGCCTCCACCGTCCAGTCGACGGTGTCCTCGCCGGCGTCGAAGATGCCTGGCGGAACGCCACCCCAGTTGACCGACGCGACGCCGTCGGCGATCGGGGCCGCGGCGCGCGGGCCCGCGCCCGCGCCGGCGGCCAGGGCGTAGTCGTCTCGGCGTCCGCTCGACGGCACCCAAAACGGCTCCGAATCATCAAGGGCGGCAGACAGTTCGGGCCAGCCGGGGCCGTCCACCCCGACCTCGTCGGCCAGCGCGGCGCCGGCCCGGATCAGGTCCAGCGCCCGCGGGTCGCCTTCCGCGGCGTGCCCGGTCAGGGCGGCGGCGTGCGGCGCCAGCAGGTCCGCGACATCGGAATCGAAGGTGTCGTCGGCGAAGAAGCCCTGCGCGCCCGCGGTCAGCACCGCGACCTCGAGGTCCAACAGTGCGCGGTCCAGCCCGACGATGCCCTCGTGCCGGCTGGCCGGCCACCAGCGCCGCAGCCAATGGCCGACGGCCAGCCTGCGGAGCGTCTCCAGCGAGCCCGGCAGGATGTCCACGCCGGCGAGGTCGACGCCGCGCGGTTCGTCCGCCGACGCCACCGCGGAAGCCAGCGCGACATGGCCGGATTCGCCGACCACCCGCCAAAGCCAGTCGGCGCGGCCGACATCGGTGAACGTGATGTGCGTGGCGGCGCCGTCGGGCTCGCCCGGTGCGTCCAGGGTCCACGACAGCACCGCGCCACTGACCTCCAGCACCGCGGCCAGCGGCGTGGCCTCGCTGGCGGGTCCGGTGCTCCACAGCCCCGAATCGGCGACCAATCTCATCCGGCCACCTGCAGTTCCAGCATCGCCTTGATCCGCTGCCGGTGATCGAGGCTCACCGACCGCGCCACGCCCTCGAGCAGCGACCGCACGTCATCGACGTCGTCGCAGGGCTCCTGCCACACGTCGCGGCCGTGCAGCCGCGCCCACAGCCGGCTCAGGTAGGGCTGCGCGTACGCGGCGAGGTCGTCGACCACCTGCCGTTGGCGCGGATGGATCGGGCCGCCCTCGGCGAGGTAGCGCCGGGCGTGCAGCACATAGGCCTCCTTGCGCAGCCGCGCCTGGATCTGCGCCGCCAGGGCATAGCGGCCGGCGGCGGACGGGTCCAGCGGGGCCAGCTCGACCGCGACCTCGATGCCCGCCACGAGAGTGGCCTGCTTGTCCTCGGCCAGCAACCCCCACGGCGCGCAGGCCCGGTCGACCTCCTCCTCGCACAGCAAGGGGATATCGGGCAGCGCGTCGCGGTCCAGCGCGCGGCGCAACGTCGCACGCACCCGGTCCACCACGCTGCGGTCCAGCGGGCGGTCGCCGTCGGCGCCGCCGACCACCTGCGGGGGCCGTTGCGGCGCAACCGCACTCAAGCCCAGACCCACGATTGACCACGGCAGCTCCGCCGCCTGGACCCGGGCCAACGCCCCCAGGTTGTACGGGGTGGCGTCGGCGATCATCGCCGACCAGACGCGTTGCCGGGCCGTCGCGGTGCGGTGGCTGTTGGCCGGTCCGAGCACGGTGGCCAGCTCCGTCAGGAACGGCTCGATGACGGTGTCACCGGCGGCCCGCACGTCGCGCCAGCTGCGGTCGAGCTGGTCGGCCAGCTTGGCGACCGCTTCGGGATCGGCCACGTACCGGTGCAGCACCTCGATCGCGGTGCGGTCGCGACCCTGGTGAATGTCGGCCAGAACCGCGGCCGCCGTCTCGCGATCCTGCGGTGCCGGTGGGCCTTTCGTCACCGCGAGCTCGAAGCACACAGGGAAGTACAGTTCCTGGGCGTTTCCGCTGCGGATGCGTTGCCTGCGGCGCTCCTGTTTGAGAATCTCGAACCATGCTGCGGCCGAACGTAATTCGTCTGCACTGGCGACAATCAGGTCACGCATGGCCGCGGCGGTCTCGGGCGCGACGACGGGGGCGGAGTATTGCGGGTTCGAGCGCAGCCGAAGCACCAGCGGATCGATGATGCGTTTGACGGTGCGGGTCAACGGCCCGCCGTCGTCGCTGCTGAGCACCTCCACGCCGGGGCCGATCGCCCGCCAGGCCGCGTCGATCACCGACCGGCGAGGCTGGCCGACCGCGACGGCCAGCTGCGAATCCGCGCTCATCTGCACAGAATAGGGGCATCGCGCGAAGCGCGGCAGCGGAAAACTTGGGTTCGGTAGCCTGCCGGCCGTCCCACCCTGGGCGCATGAAGAAGCTGTTGGCACTGGTGCACCGGCTCGGCCGTCCGCGGACCCGGGGCGCCGCGGACGCCGCGGTCGGGGTCGGCACGGTCCGCACGGTCGCGCGTCAGGTGTTCATCGAGGTGGTCGCGGTGTCCGGGGAGACGTTCATCGGCAAGTTGGCGCGCTGCGGTGAGGATTTCGATGTGTCGATGCTGCGCCCCGGCCTGGTCGTCCTGGTGGCGTTCGATCCCGCTGCGCGCGAAGAGCTTTCGTTGCCCGACGACGTGCTAGCGGTGCACGCGGCGTTCGTGGGGTCGCGGTGAGCGCTAGCGCGCGCCGTCCACGGCGAAACTGACCACCGCGGCCCAGTACAGCGGGCTGGCCGTCGCGTCGCCGTCGCGCCAGCGCCGCATCCGGTCGCGCTGCCAGCGGTTCACCGCGCAGCCGGCGTCGGTCTCGGCGTCGTGGGCGCGGTCCACTGCGGCCACGATGTCGGCCATCGGATCGGCGGCCGCCTGGGCGAATTGGCGATACGCGGCGGTGGTGGGCAGCGACCAGAGGGTGGCCGTCACCAGCTGTGCGCCGCCCAGGATCATTGCCGCCACCAGCCCGGTGGCCTCGTCGAATCGATAGTCCCCGCCCGACCCGCACGCGAGCAGGGCCACCCGCGGCGGCATCGGCAGTTGCAGGGCCATCAAATCCGAGGCGGTCAGGGGGCGGTGATCACCGATCGGGTCGGCGTCGCCGGGGACCTCTGCGGTGTCGGCGAGGTGCAGCGCGGCGCGATCCGCCTGGCCGTCGGCTGAACTCGCGTGCCCGACGTAGAGCAGCCGGCTCGGGGCCTGGGCGAGCAGCTTGGCCAGCCACGTGCGATCGGCGTCCCGGCGGCGGAACAGGTCGATGGCGGCGGCCGGGGATCCAATCACCGGCAGCACGGGCCGGTGCCGAAGCAACTCGGTGAAGTGCCGCGTCAACGGGGTCTCGGGGGACGGCCTGCCGAGCACCGAACCCAGCGCGGAGTCCGGGCGCTGCCCCGGCACCCGGGGGTCGAGGACCAGCAGCGGCGGGCCGGCCTTCCTGGCTTCCCACGCCGCCGGGACGCGCGGTGAATGGACGATGTTCGGCGGCACCGCCATCAGGACGTCGACCATTTCCATCAGCCGGTGGCCGTCGGTGTGCTGAGCGATGTCGGCGAGCTGCCAGGGAATCCGGGCCGCGGCGCGGCCGCTGGCGGTGATCGCCTCCTGACGGGCGCGCACCAGTTCCTCCTTGCTGGGCCCCGATTTGGGCAGCGCCAGCAGCCCCCACGGGACCCGCGCCAGCCGCGCGCTGGGCGAGACGAACAACACCGCCCGCGGCGTGGCGACGCACTCGGTCAGCAGCTGCCAGCCGGGGGCGCCGACCAGCAACACCCCGAGGATGTAGGCGAGCGTCAGCTCGGCCTCCGCCGCCGCGAACGGACCGGTGGTCAGGGCGCGTTCGATCGCGTCCCGCCGGTCCTCGGAGCCGTGCGGCTCCGGCAAGGCATTCGCCAGCTCTTCCAGCGCGGCGAGCAGCAGCGGCTCTTCGATGACCCAGTTGACGGTTCGCGACGGCTGCCCGACGATCCGCAAGCTGGCGTAGGTGGCGATCCCCACGTCGGCGTACCGCAGGATCAGCGTGGTCCGGCCGGCGCTCACGGCCAGGTCGACCAGGCGGGCTCGGCCGCCGTGACTTCGCGGCCATAGCGCTGCTGCGCGAGCGCGCGATAGTGGCTCAAGATCGGCCCGGCGTCGGGCTGCATGCGCAACGGCGGCAGCGGCCCGAGCCGGGTCAGCGATGCGCCACCGGGAGGCGACGAGCCGGCCGCCGCCAGCGCCGGGCCCGGCTCCAGCTCGGTGTCGACGGGGATTGGCGCCGTGGCCGTCGAAGCCCATTCGCCGGCCTGTGGCCGCTCGGCGCCCGTACCGAACGTCCCTCGCGCGCTGTGGTATTCGACCAGCTCACTGATCAGGTCGGTGTTCTCCCATTCCCAGGCGACGGCGAAGGCGCCGGCCAGAACCGGCGCCGCGATGCTGCGCGCCCATCGTGATCGCGCGTCGGCGTCGGCGATCGAATACCGCACCGAGTCGACCGCGAGGGCGGCCGGCACCTTGAGTTCGGCGGCCTGCTGCAGTTTGGCCATGCCGCGCCAATACTTTTCGGTGCCGATCTCGCCGTGCAGGATGCCGAGTCCCTGCGCCTGCCGCGCCTCGGTCTCCTGCAGCGTCTCGTCGGGATCGCCCGAACTGTCGAAACCCAGGTCCGCCAACGCGTCCGCGCGCCACACCGTGCCCAGATGGTTGTCCAGCAGCGCGTACTGCAGCCAGCTGCTGCGCGGCGACGAGTCGAGCAGTTCGCGGGCCTGGGCGATCAGTTCGACCGCGTCGGCGAAGCGGCTCCAGAAGATCGCGATCCAGCTGCGCTGCAACAAGATACGGTGCAGGTACAGCGGCTTTCCCAATTCCCGCCAGTGCCGTTCGGCGTGCTCCCAGCACTCGTCGGCGGCCTCCAGCGCCCCCGCCCCCAGCCGGGCGAGGCCAAGGTACAGGCAGCAGCGGGCGACGTCGTGCGCGCGGGCGTGGCGGGCGATCACGGGGTAGGCCTCCGACACCAGCCGCTCGGTGCCGGCGTGGTCGTTCGCCGCCCAGCACGCCGTCGCCCGCTCCAACTGCGCTCGCGCCGTGGACAGTGCCCAACCGTTGGCCTGGGCGCGGGCTTCCGCGCGCCGTAACCAGGGATCGGCCTCCGACAGCCGGCCGGTCTCGACGCAGAACCTGCCGTAGCCGATGCCGGCGACCACCCGAAGGTGGTCCGCGGCCTCACCCTTGCCGGCATGGTCTTCGAGGGCGCGAACCACGTTGTCCCACAGCGGGACCGACCGGACGTGCAGGTCGTCGTCGCACAGCGCGGTCGCGCACAATACCGCCGCATGGATGCGCAGTCGCGCGTGTTCGTCCGCCAGCGACGGAAAGTCCGTGTCGGATTCGTCATTCAGCACCGCCAGCGCGGCCGCCGCGCCCTCGTGGTCCCCGATCGCCGCGGCCAGGCCGGCTTGCAGGAACCGAGCCCGCCGCGAGTACCGCCGGATCATCTGCGCGATGCCGGCGTCGCCGGGCATGCCCGCGTAGATCGCCACGCAGTCCTCGATGCGCCGAATGGATTCGCGCACCCCGTCATTCGCGCCGCGGCCGAGGTAGATCTCGCCCAGCTGGGCGAGGACTTCCAGCATCAGATCGTCGCGGTCCTCCCGCTGTATGCGCGGAATCAGGGACAGCAACAGGTCGCGGGCCCCGGCTTCGTCGGCCGCGAACGCCAGGCGGCGCGCGTTGTCCAACTCCTCGGGGATCGACACGGCTGCATCATAAGTCCGCCGATGTCGTCCCGACATGCGAAAGCGGCGAGCGGCGGACGCGTGGTTCAGGCACGTCCGCCGCCCGGCCGCAACCATCAGCCGCAGGTCACCTTGATGTTGAAGTCCTTGGTGATCATTCCGGCCATCGGGTTCTTCAGGTCGGCGCCCTGCGCCTGGCCCGTGATGGTGTAGGTCTTACCGTCCACCGCCACGTCGGCCGAACCGACCTTCGCGCCCATGTTGTTGCTGACCGACAGGGCGTTGCCGTCGACGACCATCGCCAGCGACTCGACCTTCGGGGTGGCCTCGTCGGTCATCACGACCGCCAGCGCCTGCCGCCCGCCGCCGGAACCGCTGCCGATGTCGATCTTGCCGCCCGTCCGGACGCACGTCACCGAGGCCGGGTCCAGGCCCGCCAGGTCGGCGCCGCCGACCTTGACCTGGGCGCCGCCGCCGTGGGCGACGCTGGGGGCCGTGCTGGATGCCGGGCTGGTCGTGTGGCCGCCGCTGGAGCACCCCACCAGCACCGATGCGGCGCCCAGTGTCCCAATCGCAGCCGCGAGAAGACGTTTCACTTCCGGTTCCCTTCCTTCATGCGCCGCCCCGATGGCGTCGCCATGGCGCAAGTACAGGACGCCGGATTCGCTACCGATCCCAAATTCGGCGGCGCCGAGCCGGTAGGCTGCGTCGAGGTCGGCGCTGAGGAAGGGAGACACGCGATGCTGAGCGTGAAGTGGCTGGAAAAGCCTGAGGCCCATGACTTTCCGGCGGCGGCCGACTACCTCACCATGCTCGCGGACGCGAACACCGTCAAGAAGGTCCTCAAGAAGCTGAAGGCCGGAACGGTCACGCACAGGAAGGCCAAAGACATCCTGCGCGCGGCGCAGCTGGGACTGTTGCCGCCCGACAACCCCCACGTCGCCGCCGACCTGACCAAAATCGAGAAAGGCCAACCGCTGTCGCCCATCCTGCTGGTGCGCGGCGACTTCGCGACCGGTGTCCCGCTACAGATTGCCGACGGCTACCACCGCGTGTGCGCGAGCTATCACACCGACGAGAACACCGACATCCCGGTCGTCATCGCGGCCGTGAGCCGCTGACCGGGAGGCGACCATGATCGACATCAAGACGGTGGGAACCGTTCAGGTGCTGACCCTGTCGTCGGGTCCCGTCAACGCCCAGGACGTCGAACTGCTCGACGAGCTGACCCTGGCGGTGCGTGACTTGGGGCGTTCGGACGCCGGCGCGCTGGTCGTCACCGGAGCCGGCCGGGCGTTCAGCGCGGGCGTCGACCTCAACCGGGTGGTGGAGGGCGGCTCCGGCTATACCGATCGGCTGGTCCCGGCGCTGTCCGCGGCGTTCGAGGCGATGTTCGCCTACCCGGGCCCGACCGTCGCCGCGATCAACGGCGCCGCCATCGCCGGGGGATGCGTGCTCGCGTGTGCCTGCGACCGCCGCCTGATCGCCCCGCAGGCGCAGATCGGGGCGGCCGAGGTGCGCGTCGGGGTGCCCTTCCCGGTCGCCGCGCTCGAGGTGATGCGCTACGCCTGCGGCGACGCCGCCGAGGAAGTGCTGCTGGGCGGGCTCAGCTACCGGGGGCCCGACGCCGTGGCCCGCGGGCTCGCCCACCGGGTGGTCACCGAGGACCTCGTGGAGGTGGCCCTGGCGGAGGCGTCCGATCTCGCCGGCATCCCGGCCGGCGCGTACCGCCAGACAAAAACCCAGCTGCGGGCCCCGACGATGGCGCGGATCCGCGAGGGCCGGGCTATCGACGACGAGGTCCGCCGGATGTGGGGCGCGGAGGAGACGCTGCACCGGATCGCCGCCTACGTCGAGCGACTGCGGCGACGCGGCTGATCAGTCCTCGTCGACGGCGTCTTCGACGGCCACGCCGCCCCGGGTGCGCCGCCGCATCCGATGCGAGCCCTTGCCCGTCGGGCGGCGGTTGCGCAGCCCGGCCTGTGCCGCTCCCGCGTCCTCGGACTCAGCGGGGGACGCGGCCGGCGCGGCCGCCGGCTCTTCCTCCGCGGCTTCGGAGCCCTCGGCCTTGACGGTCTCGGTCTCCTCCGGCTCTTCGGCCTCGGCCTCTTGAGGCTCCTCGGCCTCTTCCGCCTCCGATTCCTCGGCGGCCTCGGCTTCGGCGTCTTCTGCCTCGTCGCCCTCGTTGCGGCGCCGGCGCTTCTTGGGCTTCTTCGCCTTGATCGGTTTCGGCGGTGGCGGCGGCAACTCGGCGACGAACGACAGGTAGAACGCGAAGAATCCCAGCAGCGCGATCGCGGCGGCTGCGCCGTAGATCGCGAACAGATACTGGCCGGCGGCGTCCACGCTCAGCCAGATCTCGCTGATCGCCGTGCCGATGATCAGCACGCCCGCCAGCACGTGGCACACGATCGAGGCGACCCTGAGGTTCAGCGCCATCTGCGGCGTCCCCAGCTCCGGCTTGCGCACCCGCAACAGGTTGAACACCACCGGCAGGGCGGCCAGCGCGATCAGCGCACCCGCCGTGATCCGCAGCGCCGTCCCCAACGTCCGCGTGGTGTCACCCATCAGCTCCGGCCAGCGGGGCAGCACGAAGAAGAAGTAGAGGGCGCCGGCAGCAAGGGAGAACAGCAGGTGCCACGGCACGGCGATCTTGCGCCCCATACCCCTCCTCGTGCTGGTGAGTTCACGCCAGCCTAAAGGCGGCCAACCCGAATCCCAACCAATTCGTGCACGTCCGCATGGCGGACCAATTGCGGAGGATGCGGGATTTGAACCCGCGAGGGCTGTTAACCCAACCCGCGTTCCAGGCGAGCGCCATAGGCCACTAGGCGAATCCTCCGTGGCCATGGTAACCGAGGCCGCCGTAGCCGCCGCCACGCGCTCGGCGGCACCGTCGCGCCGGGTATTACACTCGCGATGGACCCCGCGCGGCGTCTATCCTGTGAACTCCCCCAGGGCCGGAAGGCAGCAAGGGTCAATGGGCTCTGTCGGGTGC